>JAAYTW010000163.1 GCA_012517955.1 Candidatus Zixiibacteriota bacterium
GGATTCTTAATAGCATTCTGGGATAAATCGTATTTGACCGCAGGCGGTTGCTTTGTTTTAATTCAGCCACGCCGACCCCATGCATTTCGGCGATTTTCGTAAGCGTGTCGCCGTTTTTCACCCGATACGTCCGTCCGCTGCCCGCGATTTCGGTCGTTTTCGCTGGGATTATCAGCGATTTCCCCGGGTAAATTCGGTTTGTTTTGAGATTATTGGCCTCTTTTATGGAAGCCACCGTTATGTCATATTTATTCGCGATTTTTTCCAGGGATTCGCCTTTTCGCACAACATGTTTTTTGGGTTGTGCCTGGGTTCGTGATTCATCTAAGGATGTAGCTTTTGCCGAAATTTGCGGGGAACCGGTTTTGTTTGATGCCCTTTCGACAAGCCCGGGTCTGGGAATCAGTAAGTTTTGCCCGACCGATAATTTAGCTTTATTGCGAAAACCGTTGGCTTCTTTTAAGGCCGAAAGCGATACCCCATACTTACTGGCAATTGAGGATAAGGTTTCTCCCCGCCTGACCTTATGATAAACCCAATTGGTGGCTTTCTCGGATGGTATATTTTCATAAGCGGCCAAAAAGGCGCTTTTGGTTCCTATCGGTAAACGTAAATAATATGGCGAAATATCCGGCGGAGTGACTCCACGCATGATTTCAGGATTTAATAAGGTTAAATCTTCATAGGCGATTCCGGTGTTTTCCGCCACACTTTTCAGCGATATACATTTGTTTACTTCCACGGTTTCCCAACTTAATGGTTGGGCATAGGTAGGATTGAAACCGTATTTGGCCGGGTTTTTGGCAATCATAACCGCCGCCATAAATAACGGCACATAGTCGCGAGTTTGCTTTTTAAAGCCAAGTTTCCAAAAATCGGTCGTTTTATTTTTGGCGATTTCCTTTCTCACGCGTCCTTCGCCGCCATTATAAGCCGCCAACGCCAACTCCCAAGATTGGAACTCCGCATACAATTCTCCTAAATACCGGCAGGCCGCCCGCGTTGATTTTTCGAAATCGCGGCGCTCATCATACCACCAATTGTGTTTCAATCCATATCGTTTTCCGGTGCTGGAAATAAACTGCCACGGCCCCATTGCCCTTGCATAAGAATAGGCACTGGTGTTAAATCCAGATTCAATTAACGGCAGATAAACGATATCGTGGGGCAATCCCTCTTCCGCCAATATCTTCTCCATTATAGGAATATACATCGTGGACCGTCCCAGATACCTTTCAAACAGGTCATGCGCCACCGTTTGAAGATATATAAGTGAGTTTTCCACTTTGTCATTCCAGACAATCGGCACATCATAAACCAACGCCGATGAATCCGGCGGCTCGGTTTTAATATGTTTCTTCTCTTTGAGATTTTTGAAATTTTTCAAATCGGAAAACAGATCTCTAAAAGCGGCCGCCGACCCTTCGGAAAAAAGCGACCCCGAAGCCATCAGGGTAAGCCTATAATCTGATTCGATTTCCTTTAAAAGAGTCTCCATCCATTTAGCTTCATCGGGGTTGGTATCGCCGTTAATATCGAGATCCGACAGAATTTCGAGGGCTTTTTCGAACGATTGTTGCGAGGAATCTAAGATATTACGTTGGTAATATAATACCCCGGCGGTATAATTAGCTTCAGCATTTTTAAGAAATAGCCTAATTTGTTCGCTTTCTGAAGTCGCCGACTGATTATCGGATTTTGTATCCCCTTTTTGGTTCTCTGTTATTTGAATATCTGATTTTGTCTTAGCGGGGTCAACTTGAACGAAATGACCCGCATCCGGATGAGCGCATCCAGCAATAACAGCCAAGCCCGCCAGAAGTAAACTTATTTTTGTCAAAAGCGCTCCTTTTTTACTAACCTGTTGCATATAAGACAATTGCCCGAACTTGTCAAGCCCTTTTGAGATATTCGTCACAAATTTCATTAACTTTACTTAAGAATCCATCCGCCGTCGGGTCAAACCAATGGATATTGGGAACCTTTCGAAACCAGGTCACCTGCCTTTTGGCGTAATTCCTATGATGTTGCTTCACCCGTTCGATAGCCTCCTCGCGGCCTATTTTCTTATCGTAGAGGTATTCTATTAAATCGTTATACCCTACCACTTTCCTTTTACGTAGATGTTCTATCCATTGTTCAAGTTCAAGCAATTCTTGTTCCCACCCTCTGTATAACATTTGCTCGACTCGCTTATTTATATTATCATATAATAAGTTTCGTGGCGGATTCAATCCTATCCATAATGGCCTACCCCAAGTCTCGGTTTTACCTGCTTTCTGAAGAAAACTTATCGGCTTTCCCGTAAGGTGATGTATTTCAAGAGCTCTGATAATCCGCTGGCGATCTTTGGGTTTTATTCTGTTTGCCGCCTCCGGATCGATTTCCATTAAACGTTTGTGCAAAGTTTCAATACCTTCCGAATGGGCGATATTTTCAAGCATAGTACGGTATTGATAATCGGCTTTTGGCCCTTCGAATAACCCTTCGGTCAATGCCTTAAGGTATAGTCCGGTGCCGCCGACGACTATCGGTGTCTTGCCATTTTCCAGAACAGTTTTGATTAATTGCCGCGCAATCCCGCAAAATTGATAGGCCGAAAATTCCTCATTCAATTCAATAAAGTCAATCAAATGATATTTCAAGCCGGTATATTCATGGGGTTCCGGTTTGGCCGTGCCGATATCGATGCGCCTGTATATCTGACGGGAATCGGCGCCGATTATTTCCCCATTATATTTGCGAGCGAGCCTTATCCCCAGCCCGGTTTTACCCGAACAAGTAGGACCGCAAATAATTATATACTTCATTTTCGTTTGAATAATTTATCGAGGTCGTCGCGTGATATTGTCGCGACCGTGGGGCGGCCGTGAGGACAATGATACGGGTCCTCGCAGTTAAACAGCTGATTGAAAAGCCCCTCCATCTGTTCTTGAGAGAGCCGCTCCCCCGATTTTATGGCGGCATGACATGCCAAAGACGCTGATAGCGCCATAGTCGGATCTTCGCCCGTTGACAGACTGTCAATAAACCCATCAAGCAGGTTATGGAAAATTTGCTCTATTGAGGAACCCTGAAAATACGCCGGCACGCCCCGAATAATGACCGAACGGTTCCCGAATATCTCTATTTCAAACCCCAACCTTCGAAACAAATCCAGATACTTATCGATGACTGCCATATCCGATGGCTCAAGTTCAATAGTTAGGTCGAAAAGCAATCTTTGAGAAGTCCCCGGCCGCTCACATAGGTTATTTAAGGCGGCTTCGAACAAAACCCGTTCGTGTGCCGTATGCTGGTCAATCATCCAAACCTTGCCATCACGGAACCCCATTATAAAGGTATCGTATAATTGCCAGAATCGATGGCCGCCAATTTTCATTTCGATTGCCGCCTCGGTAGGGATTTCGGGGTTATCGATATCGGAAGGCGCCGAATCGACGCTTGTGGACGCCAATTCGTGGCGGTAATTTTTGATGCTGATTTCTTGATTTGGTTCGGATTTTCCCTTTTGCGGCCATATTGACGATGGTCGGTTTTTCACAAATCCGGTCATCGGCGATGACGATGGTGCGCCCGGCATAACAGTAAACAGCACCGGCGTTTGAATCGCGGCCTCAACCAGTTTTTTTATTTGCGCGTAAATATACCTTTCATCGATAAAACGGACCTCCGTTTTCGCCGGATGGACGTTAACATCGACCGAATCAGGCGATAATTCGATCATAATCGCGGCAATGGGGAAAGTCCCCGATTCTAGAGTGTTGCCGTAACCGGCTTTAATCGCGTGCATCAACGAGATATCATAAATCGGCCTGCCATTTACCATCAAATAAATCTGATTTCGATTAGCGCGATTAATTTCAGGGCGGCAGATATAACCATATATATGCACCGCCGATGATGGTCTGCTGTCTATTTCGATTAATTTGGAACTGATTTTATCGCCCCATATTCTTTCTAGGCGATGGCTCAAGTCGCGGTCCGCCGGATAATTGACAATCTTATTGCCATCAACGGTCAAGGTAAAGCTGCGATTGAATCCACAAACCGAGTATTTGGAAAACACTGTGGTTATCTTTCTTGTTTCTGATGATTCCGCCTTTAGAAATTTGCGTCTGGCGGGCGTGTTATAAAATAATTGCCGAACCGTTACAGATGTTCCTTTGCGCGGAGCGGCGGCCTCGAATTTGGTTTCTTTGCCCCCCTCGACAACGATTCGCGTTCCCTGCGATTCCCCCTCCACGCAGGTAATCAACTCCACTATCGCAACTGAAGCTATCGCAGGGAGCGCTTCTCCTCTAAATCCGTAACTTGAAATATTGAACAGGTCGGTTTCTTGAGCTATCTTGGATGTCGCGTGTCTGGCAAAAGCCAGGCGTACCTGAGCGGCGGGAATCCCTTTACCGTCATCGACCAAATTTATTGAACGGATTCCTCCGTTTTCAATCGCCAATCCCAGATTATAGGCTTCAGCGTCGAGGGAATTTTCGATAAGTTCTTTTACGACCGAAGCGGGGTTTTCGACAACCTCGCCGGCGGCAATCTTATCAATGATGTAATCCGGTAAAAGCCTAATTTCAGACATTGAAACGAGGGAATTCAAATCCTTCCACCGTGTAAATTCCCGTGCGGCTGTTTATTATGTATTTACCTTTATGGTTGTGAATATTTTCCAGGGCGTCGGCGCAAATATCGATTTCATCAATACTGTTATATAATCCAAAAGATAAACGAACCATCCCGGGGATTTCCGCTCTATAAGAACGATTTATTTGTTTATGGAATTTTTCACTTTCTTCTTTGGTAATCTTGAGTAGTTTCAAAAGATAGGGATGGGCGCAGAAACAACCGTTGCGTACTCCTATGGCGTGTTCATAACTCAATATCGCGGCAACCTTTGCGTGATAAATATCTTTAACATTGACCGCAACTACTCCAAGCCGATCTTCGCTATCGTCCCAATCACGCGGTCCGTAGATTTCCAAATGCGGAATTTTCGCCAGGCGCTCAAGCGCGTGTTTGGTGAGCGCCCTTTCATGTGAGGCTATCTTTTCATACCCGACCTTGTGAAAGTAATCTATTGCCGCCCGAAGCGCCACTGCGCCGAATACGTTCGGCGAACCCGCTTCTTCTTTATCGGGCAAATGGGTCCATTGGACTTCATGCCGTGTGACATAATTCACCGTGCCCCCTCCAGTGTAATCAGGCGCGCCTTCCATAAAAACCCGTTTTGGGCCGATAAGGACTCCAATACCAAATGGGGCGTACATTTTATGCGCCGAAAATACCGTGAAATCGATGCTTTCTTTTCCTTGCGGCTCCCCCATCCGTAATTGGCGATGAGGAATCAATTGGGCGGCGTCGACCGTAATCGGGATTTTATACCTATGGGCCATTGCCGCCATTTGATGAATGGGAGGCAAAATTCCCGTTACGTTGCTGGCTCCGGAAATCGACACCATCTTGATTTTATCTTTGTATTTGGCCAACTTAGCGGCATAGTCGTCGATTATTATATGTCCGGATGAATCGACTTCTATAAAAAGCACCTTGCATTGATTTCGCCAGGGGAGGTCGTTGGAGTGATGTTCTAAACCGCTGACTAAAACAATGTCGCTTTTTTTCAATCGAACACGCCGGGCCAGTTTATTAATCGCTTCGGATGTATTCTTAACGAATATCGCCGTGAAATAATCGGGGTCGGCGCCGACAAATTCCAGCGCCCGTTCATGAGCCATATCATATTGTTCGGTCGAGACCAGCGATTTGTAACCGGTCCCTCTATGCACCGATGAATAATAATCGCGGAAACGTTCCAACGCTTCCCATACTGGCTTTAGGCAAGGAGTGCTGGCTGCGTTATCAAAATTAATATAGCGGCTCGTGCGGCCGCCCAAGATCGGCACCTCAATATCGGTGCCGCAAAAATCCCGGCTGAAATCATATTTTTCCATAAATTATATATTATATCAGAGTTCTATCTTAATCAAGCAATAAAGAACTGATTGCATTAAAAAATAGATAAGATATAGGTTGGATTAAATTTGCGCAATCAATTCGGCACTTTGAAACCGTAACGTTCTATTTTGCGATATAATGTAGAGGTGTCTATACCAAGAATCTTGGCCGCTTTGGTTTTTTGCCATTCATTTTGAGATAGGATGTAATAGATGTAGGCTTTTTCAATCGTTTCCAAATCTGGCTGCGGTTGTATCGAAAATCCGGATTGCCCCGTACCGACGATTTCTTCGCTTTCGTTCAACTCAGGCAAATCCCCGGGAAGAATCACGGCCCCTTTGGCCAATAAGGCCGCTCGTTCCAACACATTTTCCAATTGCCTGACATTCCCCGGCCAGATATAACTCTGCAGAAGCGACAAAGTGTCAGGGGCGATTTCTTTTTCGGGGATTTCCAGTTTCAGACAGTGGCGTTTGATAAAATAATTCGCCAAAAGCACGATATCCTGCGGCCTTTCCCGCAACGGCGGAATAGTTATCGGAAACACGTTCAGTCTGTAAAATAAATCCGGTCTAAACCGCCCTTTTTTTACTTGAACCTCTAAATCGGAATTGGTGGCCGCAATAATACGCACATCGACTGGCCGCGGCTTGGTGTCTCCTACCGGTGTGATAGTTTTATCCTCCAAAGCTCGAAGCAATTTAACTTGAATAGACGGCGGCGTCTCCCCTATTTCGTCTAGTAGAAGCGTTCCGCCATCGGCGGCCATAAATAACCCTTCTTTGTCTTTAACCGCGCCGGTGAACGATCCCTTTACATGGCCGAACAGTTCCGATTCCAACAATGTCTCCGGCACCGCGCCGCAGTTAATTGAGATAAATGGCTTATCGGCACGATTACTGGCCGAATGAATCGCCCGCGATAGGACTTCTTTGCCGACACCTGATTCACCTAATATCAAAATTGTGGTATCGGAATTAGCCACTTTCTGCGCCAACTGGATTATCTTTTTGACTTTAGGATCGCTGGTTAAGAAACTATCAAAGCCGCCTTTTAATTGGCTTTTCAGGTTCTTATTTTCAGTCTTGATTTTCTTGCGTTCTTCGACCTTTTTGACCGCGATTTTGACCTCATCGATTTTGAACGGCTTACTGACATAATCAAACGCTCCTTTCTTGAGCGCCTCGATTGCCGTCTCCACCGATGCGAACGCGGTCATCACGATAAAATCCAGTTCCGGGTCGATTGATTTGGCTTTGGTGAGCAGGTCGATTCCGGACATCTCCGGCATCATGAGGTCGGAAATAACAAGGTCGATTTTATCCTTGGTTGGCTGGATTCTATCGAGCGTTTCTAAAGCGTGGCTGGCGGAGGTGTCGAATCGCACATCATAGCCTTCCTTGGAAAGCATGATTCGCATGAATTCGCACATGCTTTTTTCGTCATCGACAACCATTATCCGCGTCGGCATAAATATCCTAATTGTAGGTCGGGTTTCGCAGAAACCCGACAAAAACCTACAAATACAATAATATATTATCTTAATAATAATTTCGGCGGAACATGGGGATGGCTTTAATGGCATTGTAAAATGCCTATGACGTTAGGTCGCCAGGCTCGATATCAAGGTATTTTGTTTGGTCGGGTCTTTGTCCGCAGGCGGCGGACGTGACCCGACCGATAAGTGGATGTCGGGTCACACCCTTCGGGCAAGACCCGACATAACATCCAATCCTGGCGGACGCAGCCGTTCGGTAATTAATTATAATTTCCAGAATTCGCCGCCCAATAAAGTAATATGGCTTTTAAAACATGCACCTTGTGTAAACAGACCTGGGCTACCTGGGACTATTTCGTAAATGGCTTGTTGTCGGGTTTCTCCCCTACTGGTCGAAACGCCGACTTACTAACTGCGGCGGA
>JAAYTW010000164.1 GCA_012517955.1 Candidatus Zixiibacteriota bacterium
AACATATATGACGATATCCGGCAATCGAGTTCTTTTATCGGATGCGTTATCAGCGAAAATGTCAACGATGAGGAAGGGCATCGACTGGATTCTGAAATCGATGGGTACTCGGCTGAGTGGCAACAGCTTATGACTCGCCTTGAAGATTTCGCGCTGAAATTACCCGACGCCGAATGGGCCTCTTTTATAGGGGTCGCCAAATTAGATAGCATCCGGTTCTTTCTCGATGAAATGAGAGATAAGGCCAAAGCCAAAATGGCTCCCGAATTGGAAAGGCTGGCATTGAGCCTGGCGGTCGATGGCTACCACGCCTGGAACCGCATTTATGATAAGATGGCCGGCGATCTTCGGGTTGATTTCGAGGAAAATGGTCAAACAAAGACTATTTCGATGGGACAATTGGCGGCCAAGATGGATCTTCCGGATAGGAAAATTCGTCAGCAGGCTTTCGAAAAGATGACGTCCGCTTGGCAATCGCGCGCCGAGCTGGCGGCCATGACATTAAATTCGCTGGCGGGATTCCGGCTGGCTTTATATAAGAATCGGGGATGGGAATCGCCGATATTTGAGGCGCTTCGCAACGCCCGTATAAAACAGGAAACACTTGACGCGATGTGGGGGGTTGTCGCCGATGAATCGCCTCGTCTGCAAAAATATATCGCCGCCAAGAAAAATATCCTGGGAATAGACCAGTTCAAATGGTATGACCAAACCGCGCCGGTCGGCAAAACCAGCATGAAATTCAGTTACCAAGAAGCCGGCGATTTTATCGTGAAGCATATATCTAAACTTTCTGTGGAGATGGGAGAATTTTCCCGTCGGGCGCTTGATAAAAGATGGGTGGAAGCTGAAGATCGGCCGGGGAAGGCGGCTGGTGGATTTTGCACCGGATTTCCGCTCAGCAAAGAAAGCCGCATATTCATGACTTTCACCGGTACTTTCGGAGGGCTATCGACACTAGCCCACGAATTGGGGCATGCTTATCATAGTTTCGTGCTCAACGATAAGCCGTCGTTCGTATCGCGTTATCCGATGACGCTTGCGGAAACAGCATCGACGTTTAACGAACTGGCCGTAACCGACGCGGCCATGGAAGCGGCTGATAATCCACAGGAAAAACTGATGCTGTTAGATCAGAAAATCGCCAACGCTTATATCATGATGTGTAATATTAGGGCACGGTTCATTTTTGATAAAACATTTTACGCTGAACGCAAAAAAGGTTTCGTACCAAGAAGCCGCCTTGATGAGCTGATGGTCAACGCTCAAAAAGAGGCTTATGCCGGCACAATAGAGGGAGAAGGTTGGCATCCGTTGTTCTGGGCTTCAAAACTGCATTTCTTCATATCGGGGGTGCCGTTTTACAATTTCCCATATACATTTGGTTTTTTATTCGCTAATGGTATTTACGATAGAGCCTTGAAAGATGGCGCTTCGTTTGCGGGACATTATCGCAACCTGCTGGCTGATACCGGTAGTATGATGACCGAAGAGGTTGCCCGAAAACATCTTGGGGTTGATTTGACCAAGGAAGATTTCTGGCGCGACTCGGTGAATCGGGTTCTGGCGGATATAGACCCATTTGTGGAGCTGGCCGGGAAATTGAAATAGCGGATTGTTTGAAAACGGGCTGTTTTTTACGGAAGGGGTTTAGCGTGCTAAACCCCTATTTTCATGGACGATTGCGTTTATCATTAAATTATTTGACAGCAGCCTAAATCGCGGTTTTTAAGCGATATCCAGATGAAAACGAAAGTTTGTATGTGGGTTTCGGTCTGATAACGATTCGCCCAATTACAGCCGGCTGAAACGTATCGTGCTTGGGGCAGGGAGACCGGAGTTTGGAAATTGGTTATTTTCGGCTTTTCTCTTGACACTATTTCGTGGGCGGTCTATATTAAAACGCTTGATTCGGGAGGATTTAAGCCGATAGCTATAGAATCCTTTCCGGGTCAAGTAAAGGCGGCTTAGCCAAGGGGTAAGGCGGAGGTCTGCAAAACCTCTATTCTCCGGTTCGAATCCGGAAGCCGCCTCTTAGCCATTCACGATGCCGGAATGGCGGAATTGGTAGACGCAAGGGACTTAAAATCCCTCGAATGACAACATTCGTGCCGGTTCGATTCCGGCTTCCGGCATTAATTTAATCGAGACATTAAATATTCGTTGATTTTCTGCCGATTATTATAACGCGTTTACTTGAGTATATATGCAATATTCTAAGAAAATACTGGTTGTCGATGATCAGCCGGAGGTGGCCAATCAGATTGCCTCGTATGTGAGGGCGTTGGGTTACATGCCGATTGTGGTTAATAGCGTTGAAGAGGCCATCTCGAATTTTGACCCGAATCTGTATGGGCTGATTATCAGCGACGTCATTATGCCGGGCAAAAACGGGTTTGACCTGGTCAGATTTATAAAAAACGAACATCCGCAAATACCGGTCGCCCTGATTTCGGGGTATTTCGACAAACAGATGATGGATTTGCAACGGGTATTCAATATAGACCAGATATATCGAAAACCCGTTTTCCTCAAGACCGTAAAAAAGATTATAGAATCGGCTCTTGCCGCTGGTTAATTCTGAAACGACCTATCATTTATTATCCCTGTATTTTCGGTTTTTTGGCGCGGTTCGCCTAATATCATTCATATTTATGCCGAATTATAATTAAGATAAACCTATATCTTATGTCAGGTACTTTAAAGAAAATACTCGTTGTCGACGATCAGCCTGAAGTGGCTAATCAAATATGCGCATATCTTGAGCACCTGGGATTTCCCGCGGTCGCGGTAAACAGCGTGGAGGCGGCTATTATTGTTTTCAAACCGGAATTATTCGAGTTGGTAATTTGCGATGTGTTGATGCCGGGGAAAAACGGGTTTGATATGGTGCAGTATATAAGAAATGATTATCCCGAAACACCGGTGGTCTTGATATCCGGCTATTTTGACCAGCACATGAAGGAATATCAGAAGGTATTGAATATCGATGTAATCTACCAGAAACCCGTATTTTTAAAAACAATCAAGCAGATATTAAATGATGCTTTAATGCTGAATCTAAAATAGAAAAGCCGGTTTGATATAATAAGAAATATATCAGGTTGTGACAATATGGCGGGCCGGAATTTCCCGGATTGACAGCAGGCAAAACGCAACTGGTTGGAAATTATGAGCGATGACCTGAACAGCATCCTTCAACTTGGCGAAGTATTAGAATCCAAGCTTTCCGTTCTTGAAGATAAGCTGGAAGAACAAATCAACAAGATAGTCGATCTTTCGCGGATGGGCGCGGTGATAACATCGGTGCTCAATCTTGATCTTGTGCTGCCCATGATTGTCGAAACGGCTTTGAGTTTGGTTAAAGGCGAGGTTGGTTTGGTGGTTTTGTTCGATAGGGATGGCCGAGAAAAATCGGTAAGCTGGGGATTATCGCGGGAAGTTATAGCCAAATTAAAAGCGCCGAACGGGGAAGAAGCATGTCGGTATATCCGGCGGACCGGTGAATCGTTGATTATTAATGGGGCGAATATCGATTTTATGAATGATACGAGTCGAATCACGACAAGATTAAACTCATTTATAGGAATCGCGCTTAAAACCCAGTCGAAAATAATCGGGGCAATTGCCATAGCCAATAAAGAGGGGGAAGATTCATTTAACGACGACGATAAGTTCGCTTTAGAAACACTGGGGAATTTCGCGGCGGTGGCGGTTACCAACGCCGACCTTCACCATGAGGCGCTTCAAAAGCAAAAATACGAAAGCGAGCTGGATATGGCCAGCCAGGTGCAAAGTATGCTGATGCCCGAGAAGGAGCTGTTTTTCGATGGTTTGCGGGTGCATACATATAATGCCCAGGCGGCCCAGGTGGGGGGCGATTTTTACGATATAATCGAAGTTCAGCCGGGAAAATATCTGGCGGTGGTGGCCGATGTGTCCAATAAGGGTATTCCGGCGGCATTGATTATGGCCTCTGTTCAGGCCTATATACGTCTGGCGGCCGAAAGTATTCAATCGCCGGCCGAATTAGCCGCTAAAATCAACACGAGATTATGTCTGGACGCGTCGCGGCTTAACAGCGTTTTCGTAACGATGTTTTTAGGTTTGGTCGATTTAAAAACACATAGCATAACCTGTTCCAACTGCGGTCATCCGCCGGCCCTGTTACTCCGGCATGGGACAGTTATTCGAATAAATTCGGGCGGGACGTTTTTGGGGCAGTTTTCCAATGCGCTGTTTAATGAAGAAAAAATCGGATTGGAAAGGGGAGACAGGCTGGTAGTATTCACCGACGGGTTATTCGAATGCGTAAACGACAAGGGCCAGATGCTGGGTATCGATAATGTCGAATCGTTTTTACGCCAAAATATAAGCCTGCCCTGGGGGGAATTGCTTGGCAGGTTGAAAGATCTGCTAAAAGTATATTCTTACGACGAAGGGCGCGTTGACGACACAACCATAATGATAATTGAGGTACTGAAATGAGCGATATAATAAAAATATCGCTGACTAATACGGCTTTCAACCTATCGGCGGCGGAGGAGATATTTTCGGCGCTGGCTCGAGCGGCGACTCCCGATATTCACAAACAGTATCATATTAGGACGGTTTTATCGGAAGTATACGGCAATGCCTACCTTTACAGCAATAAAACGCGTCCTAACTCCGTTATTGATTTGGAAGTGTGTTTCACTCCTAACCGTTTTACGGCATCAATTATAAATGAAGGCAGGGGGCCTGCCGATATAAACAGCAGAAAAGTAGAGACGATACCGGCTTACGCGGAATCGGGAAGGGGTTTGGCGATTGTCCGAAAGCTTTGCGATAATGTTTATTTCAAGAAAATATCCGAAACGAAATTCGGAGTCTTCTTCGAAATAGAATTGCCATCTGTAAGAAAAATAAAAAACATTTAAAATATCGGAGGGAATATGGAAATTCAAAAGCGGATGGAAGGCGACGTCGCGATTTTATGCCTTGAAGGGAGGCTTGATTTAACGAGCGCGTCTCTTCTGAAAGAAACATCAAAAGAAGTTTTAAGCCGCAATTCGAAAAAAATGGTTCTGAATCTTGACAAGGTGGATTTCATAAATAGTTCCGGATTGGGAGCGCTGGTTTCCGTGCTTAAGGAAGTTCGCAATAATCAGGGTTCCATGCGTCTGACGAACCTTGCGCCATACGTAAAGGAGATATTTGATATCACGCAATTGTCGAATATTTTCGAAATCTTTCCGGATGAAAAGAAGGCTCTGGCTAATTTCTAACAGAAGGGGTGTCTTATGACCGCCACAGCCACTATCGCCAAGGGGCACCTGGCGCCGTCTAAAATATCGCAACTGGCCCTTGATCTCAAAAATCCGGATAGGTCTATTCGAGAAGAAGCGGCTGAAGCTTTGGCTTCAAACGGTACGCCCGAAAACGCGGCCGAGTTGTGTTCATTTCTGTATGATGACGATATTACTATCCGCAATCTGGCGGCCGAAGTATTGGTTAAAATGGGGGCAGTCGCCGAAAGGGCTCTTTTGCAGGAGGCAAATTCACCGGACAGCGACGTCCGCAAATTCGTGGTTGATATCATGGCGCTTATCGGTTCGCCGGTGTTCGGGCCGACGCTTTGCAAATTGCTGAATGATTCAAACGAAAACGTAGTTTGTTCGGCGGCCGAGGCTTTGGGGCGGGTGAAATACGATAAATCGATTGTTCCCCTTATAGAGTGCCAAAAGAAACATCCCTCAGCGGAAATCCAGGTGATTGAGGCTCTGGGGAAAATCGGTTCAAACGAAGCCCTTCCCTTGCTATATGAGAAACTTCAGTCGACAAATGTGGTGGTTGCTTTCGCGGCGGTCGAAGCCGTTGGCCAGATAGGCACGGAAGAAGCGCTTGACAAGCTGTTCAGCTTGTTGAGTGTCGATAATGTCCCATTAAGAAACGCCGTGTTAAGCACAATACTCAAACTGGCCGCCGCGGGGGACCGCGGAAAACTTGCCGAAACATGGTCCGGAAAATTCGTTGATTATCTTTTGGAGGCGGCCGCCAGCGATGATGCCTCGGTGCGGGCCGCAATCGTGAAGGAACTCGCGTTCTGGAACGGCGAGAAAGTTGTTTCGGCGTTAATCGCCGCTTTATCCGATCCGGAACAGGAGATTGTCGATCTTGCCTGCGGGGCCCTTCGGGTCAATGGCGATTCGGGTTTGAAGCAGATAATTGATGGAATCAGAAACGGCGACCCGTTGACACAAAAATATTTATTGGAGGTTTCCGCATTTTTGAAATCATCTGAGCTGCTTGACGTTATTATCGATACGGTAAAATCGGCGGAGCCGGAGGTTAGGTTGGCCTGCGCCAGCGCCTTGGCCAAATACAACGCTCCAAAAGCGATAGACGCGTTATTGACGCTGATTGATGATGAAATTGGTCATGTCAGGGCCAAGGCGTTGCAATCCCTGGGCCTGATAGGCGACCAAACGGTAGTCGAAAAAATATACAATCATCTCAATGACGAATATGATGATGTCCGCGAAGCCTGTCTGGCCGCTTTGATACTATTAAGTGGGTCTGTCACCATAAATTTATTCAAAAAGGATATGGAATCGGCTGATATAAATAAGCGAATTATGGCGGTACGGGCTCTTAGCTGGATTGGCGAACGGGACGCGGCCGATGTGCTGGTCGGCGCTTTAAACAACGATGAAGCCGAAGTAAGGCGTTACGCGATAATCGGATTAGCTAAAATCGGCGATCCGCGACTTGAAGAAAATTTACCATATTTGTTAACCGATGAGAATCCTGAGGTCCGCAAAGCCGTTGTTGATGCGTATTTGCAGGCGTTGCCCGATAAGGCCGCCGAAAAAATCCAACTGCTTTTGGACGATAATGATATGTGGGTAAGGTTTTACGCTATCAATGCGCTGGCCTCGCTTCACGATGAGAGCTGTCTTGAAAAGGTTGTGGGTATCGCCCATCAACAAGCGCCGTTTGTACAGATGGCGATAATCGGGATGTTGGCCAAAGGGCGCGGCCCAACGGCTATCAACGGATTGAAGTCGTTGGCCCAATCGGAAAATGAGGATATTAGGCGGGCAGCCATGGAAGCGCTGGAAGCGAGAAATGCGGCAAGATAATATCAACATATTGGTCGTTGATGACGAGCTTTTAATAAGGGATTTGCTCTATGATTTCCTGGGCAGCCGGGGTTATACAGTATTTCTCGCCGAAAACGGAAATCAGGCGATTGATATGATTGAAACCGTCGATTTTCAAGTTGCGCTTCTTGACCTTAAGATGCCGGAAAAAAGCGGGTTAGAGGTCATGGAGGTAATCGCCGCCAAGAAGCCGTTTGTGCCGGTTATTCTTATGACGGCTTATCCTTCCCTCGATAGCGCAATAGAGTCGGTGAAGCTGGGCGCTTTCGAATATCTGATTAAGCCGTTTAAGATTTCGATGCTTGAAGAGGTCGCCAGGAAGGCGGCGGATGAATACGCTAATAGAGTCAAGACCAATTATGTGAGGAAAAATACAGCTGATGGCAAATCCGGTCATGAAACTGAAGTTTCAAAATGACACAATTGGAACGAGAACCAGGCGATATTAGCCGATTCCGGCCGATTAAATAAAATATCCTGGTAGAGAGTAAGATGAGCGGGAATATCGCCAAGCGCGTGGAATGATATTATGAGTCCAATGAACAGTCCAAATCAAAGTATCGCGGCCAAGACAACGCCGTCGGGCGCCATTCACACGCTGTCGACCGGGGCGCTGGAACAACAAGCATTAAAGACGGAAGATTTCGTTTTATTCAGGGATTTTATTCACGAAAAAACCGGTATGTTCTTCGCTGAAAATAAAATGTATTTGGTAAAAAATCGACTGGCTAATCGAATGTCGCAGCTTGGTATCAAAAGTTATAAAGATTACTTTTATATGGTTAAGTACGATACCAGCGGTAATGAATTCAATGCTTTGATTAATTTACTGACGACCAACGAAACGTCTTTTTTCAGGAATATGCCCCAGTTGCTGGCGTTTTCGGACGAGGTCCTGCCGGTTGTTTTAAAATCGAAAGCGGCCGCGAATAATCGAAATTTACGGATTTGGAGCGCCGGTTGTTCGACGGGTGAAGAGCCCTACACGCTGTCGATGATGATTCAGGAAAAAATTCCGGATTACGCCAAATACAATATCGAAATTATCGCCAACGACATCGCCGAAAGCGTTTTACAGGCCGCCCGTAAGGGAATATATCACGAGTTGACCTTGAGGACGACGCCCCAGAATTATATCGATAAATATTTCACGAAAAAGGGCAATGTTTATCATATAAACGACAACGTTAAAAAGCTGGTGAAATTCTCGCAGATAAATTTGCTTGACCAAACGAAAATGTCATTGATGAGGGATATGGACATAGTATTTTGTCGTAATGTAACTATATATTTTTCGGAAGACGCCAAGAAAAAAGTCGTGAAATCATTTTATTCAAGCCTTGTTAAGGGCGGCTATTATTTTATCGGCCATGCCGAATCGCTTCACGGAATAAGCAAAGCGTTCAAACTGGTTTACCTTAAAAATGGGCTTGTCTACCAGAAAGAATAGGCAAGGAGATATTATGGCGGAAAATATCATTATGGCGGTAGACGACTCTCCGACCGTTACTAAGTTTGTTTCGTTTACCCTTAGAGCCGGCGGTTTTAAAGTATATACCGCTTGCGATGGCATGGATGCCCTGGAAAAATTATCGAATATAGAAGGTAGTGTCGATCTGGTGATAACCGATTTGAATATGCCCAATATCGATGGTTACGAATTGATAAGGACATTGAAGGCCAACGAGAAATACCGCGACACCCCTGTTATTATTCTCTCATCCGAGGAAAACGAAGAAGACATAGAACGCGGCAAGCAAGCGGGCGCGTCTTCATATTTAATAAAACCATTTAAGCCTGATGTATTGCTCACTGAAGTAGGAAAATACCTTAAGGCGAAACAACCTGTTTAAAGGAGGATTGAATTGCCTGACTTAAAAATACTGGCGGTGGATGATTCGCCGACGATGCGGCGGATAATCGTGAACACGCTTAAAAGAGCCGGCTACGAGGACGTGGCCGAGGCCAGCGATGGCAAAGACGCTTTGGCGAAACTGAAAACCGATAAATTTGATTTTATCATCACCGATTGGAATATGCCCGAGATGGACGGCCTGACATTTGTCACCGCGGTCAGGTCCGATCCTGACTTGAAGGGGCTGCCCATTCTGATGGTTACGACTCGTTCGGTCAAAGAAGATATAATGCAGGCCATCAAAGCTGGAGTAAACAATTATATAGTTAAACCGTTTACCCCCGAAACGATTGCCGAAAAAATCACCCAGGTTATAGCGTCGGCATAAAGAGAGGAAATATGTCAATAAAAAACACCGAAATAACCGGGCAGATACGAAAGGAACTTGAGGAACTAACGGCATCCATCGGCAAAATGATGGATGTGTTTCGCCAGATCCGTCAGCCGATTCAAGAATCGTCCGATAAAGTCCCGACAACTACCAAGCAACTGGAACGGGTAACTCAACAGACGGAACAGGCGACCCAAAAAATGCTCGACATTGTCGAATCGATTACCAATCGCGAATCCGATATTATCAAAGCGGTCGGACAGCTTAAAAAGACAATTCAGGAGGGCGGCGTAGCCAATAATTCCGGAATTGAAAAACTGTTTTCCGATATTCAGGCGAATGCCGACGCCAATCTGAACGATACGATGGTAATCATGGAAGCGCTGCAATTTCAGGATATCACATCGCAGCAAATCGAACATGCGGTCAGCCAATTGGAAGATATCGACACGAAACTCAAGGCTTTGCTGGTAACTACTGGAGCCAAAAAAGATGTAAGCCTCGCCGATCCCGTTCGCAAAAGCCGGGCTTTCGATCCAAACGCTAATTACGCGGTTGACCATACTACTCATCAACAGGATGTCGATGAGCTTATATCGAATATCAGGAAACCATAATAATATTTTAAGCAGGGGCGCCTATGTCTGAGCCGAAATATGATCTTGATGAGATGGAATCGATAATCGAAGAGTTCATGGTTGAAACCAAAGAGATTGTGAACGCTTTGGATGCCAACCTGGTCAAACTCGAACGAGAGCCGAATAATCTCGACCTTTTGAATGAAATATTTAGGGGCGCCCACACCATGAAAGGCGCCGCCGGTTTTCTTGGGTTTAACGAGTTGATGAAGCTGACCCATAAAATGGAAGATATCCTTAACAAGCTTCGCAAAGCCGAATTGACCGTAACTCCCGAAGTGATGGATATCCTTCTGGAATCCGTTGATTTCGTCAAAGCTACATTGCAGGATATCACCGATAAAGCACAAGGCCGCACGGATACCTCAGGCATAATCGGAAAGCTTGAATCGCTCGCGGCCGAAAAAGCGCCGACGTCCGGAGAAACGGCCAAACCGGTCAAAGCAACGCCGGCTCCTCCGTCACAAGCGGCCGAAACCAAACAGGAGCCGCCGGAAATCAACCCGCCGGTTAAGGCGGACCAGACTTCTCAGCAGCAACAGACTCAAAAACAAAACGCGGCCGTGGCGCCACAAGCCGCATCAGGGAAAAAAGGGGATTCGACAATCAGAGTTGATGTCGACCGGCTCGATAATCTGGTCAATATGGTTGGAGAACTTGTGCTCGGTCGCAATGCCCTTATGCAGACGCTCAGCGTTATCCAGCGGGATCATGATGGAGAAAAGAGCGTCGACCAACTGGCGCAGGCTTCGGCGCAGGTCAATTTCATAACGACTGAACTTCACATGGCGATTATGAAAATGAGAATGTTGCCTATAGGCAATGTTTTCAATAAGTTTCCCCGAATGGTCCGCGATTTATCCCGGGAAATGAAAAAACAGGTCGATTTAATTATAGAAGGGGAAGAGACGGAGCTGGATAAATCTGTACTTGAAGAAATTTCAGACCCGTTGATGCACCTTATTCGCAATTCAGTTGACCACGGCCTGGAAACGCCGGAGGAAAGAAAAGCCAAGGGCAAACCGGAACGAGGGATGGTTAAGCTGGCGGCGTTTCAGGAAGGTAATAATATCGTAATTGAGGTTATCGACGACGGCCGGGGGATGGATATTGAAGCGATTAAGAAAAAGGCGATTGAAAGAAATATAACGACCCCCGAGGAATTGTCGAAGCTTACGGATAAGGAAATTTTATCGTTTATATTTTTACCGGGATTCTCGACAGCGAAGAAGATATCAGATGTATCCGGTCGCGGAGTCGGCATGGATGTGGTCAGGACGAATATCGAGAAATTGAAAGGGACAATCGAGTTATCGACGGAAAAGGATAAAGGCTCGAAAATCACGATTAAGTTACCATTGACTCTGGCGATTGTTCAGGGGTTGCTTGTCAGTTGCGGGGATGACATATTCGCGATTCCGTTGACTTCGGTGATTGAAACGGTGGTGGTAACGCCTCAACAGATTCGCTATATCAACAACAAACCCGTGATAAAGCTGCGCGATACGATTCTGCCGATTGTCGATATGATGTCGTTGTTGTTTAACCAAAAAATGAAAGAGCGGCGCCAGTTTAACGTAGTAGTGGTCGGTCTGGCCGAGAAGAAACTTGGCTTGGTAGTAGATTCGTTAATCGGTCAGGAGGAAGTCGTGATTAAGTCAATCGGCGAATATCTTGGGCATGTGCCGGGCGTGGCTGGAGCCACAATCATGGGTGATGGCCGGGTAAGGTTGATAATCGATTTGGCCAGTTTGTTTGAACTGGTGCTTAAGAAATAAATATGGGAAAAGCCAGAGTACTCGTTGTAGATGATTCCGCTTTCATGCGGAAAGCCATATCACTGATGCTTGAATCCGATCCGGAGATTGAAGTGGTGGGTATGGCATCCAATGGCGAAGATGGAATTGAACTGAATCAAAAGCTGAAACCGGACGTCATTACTCTTGATATAGAGATGCCGCGAATGGACGGCCTTACGGCCCTAAAGCGAATCATGAGCGAAAACCCCACGCCGGTCATGATGATTAGTTCTTTGACCACAGAAGGAGCGGAGGCGACATTGGAGGCGTTATCGCTTGGGGCGGTGGATTTTATCCCCAAACAGCTTTCATTTGTGGCTCTCGATATCGTCAAAATTAAAGATGAATTGCTGGCTAAGATAAAGCATATTGCCCGGAACAAGCCCAGGTTTTCCAAAAGCACTATTGGAACGATACGCGCCACATCGCCTAAAGTAAAGCCTGTCGACTTACCGACTCCGCCATCGGGGGCGACCAAAAAGGTTCAGAAAAAATTCAATATCGTGGCGATAGGCACCTCGACGGGAGGCCCGCCGGCGCTTCAAGCCGTTTTACCGTTGTTGCCGAAAAATTTCCCGGTGCCGATTACGGTGGTGCAGCACATGCCGGCGACGTTCACGAAATCGCTGGCTGACCGCCTTGACGGAATTTCCAACATTCATGTAAAAGAGGCCGAACACGGCGAAAAGCTCATGGCAGGCACGGCCTATATCGCTCCCGGCGGCAAGCATCTGTTGGTGAAAGGGCGGCCGGGGAGCGCCGAAGTATTCCTGTCGGATGAGCCCCGCGACACGCTCCACCGACCGGCCGTGAACGTGATGGTAAAATCGGTGGCCGATTTATATGGCGGTTCGGTGTTGGGCGTTATCATGACCGGGATGGGAAGCGATGGGCTTGAAGGAATCCGACAGGTAAAGAAAAACGGCGGGATGGCGTTCGCCCAAAATATGGAAACCTGTGTTGTCTATGGTATGCCCAGGGCTATAGTCGATAACGGTCTGGCCGACAAAGTAATCCCGATAGATAACATGGCCGCCGAAATAGTCAACATGTTCTGAGATTAATTTACCGACCTCCAAATGAATATTGGTCTCTAATTTTATCGCCGGTTTTCGGACCGGATTTCAAATTTAAAAACCATATAAAAATTATTGAAATTTCCTTCAGTTATGATACATTTCAACTAAGGATATGGAAGGAGACCGCCTAAATAATCTTCAGAAGTTGACCGATTCGTACGAGTCTTTGTCGGAATTGGCCGAGAAATTGCGAAAAGATTATCTTGAAGTGTCGGAGCAATACGAGCGGCAGACCCAACAGCTTGAGGATATCAATCGGCAAGTTACGGAGGCACTTGAATCCAACAGCCGTCTGTCGGCCTATTTGAAAATCATTTTGGAGTGTCTGGATGCCGGCGTAATTGTGTTCGACCTCAGGGGTGTTATCGGTCTGTTCAATGAATCGGCGGAAAAACTTACCGGCGTGCCTCGCGAACGGGCTATCGGCAGTAATTATGGCGAACTATTCAGCGGCGAAGAGCATAAAACGACCAGCCTGTTGCTACAAAGCGAAGAAAACCGAGTCAGAGGGGAGAAATGGTTCGGTGAACAGCCGGTTGGGTATTCATCGAGTAAAATATTTGATGAAAACGGCAAATGTCTTGGAGTCGTCGAGATTCTATATGATATATCCGGCGAAAAGCAATTGCGCGAGACCATCCGTCAAGTATCGGCGCTGGCGGCCTTGGGGGAGATGTCGGCCATAGTCGCTCACCAGGTGCGTAACCCTCTGGCCGGCGTATTAGGTTTTTCCGATTTGCTTAACCGAGATTTACCGCCCGACCATCCCTCGGCGCCGCTGGCCGCTAAAATCGCTCAGGGGGCGCGCGAGGTCAATCGCATTATCACTAATCTTCTGGATTTTACGAAGAAGACCAAACCTGATTATCGGGACATGGATATCGTAAAATTCATGAATGAAATCGTGACTTCGATACCGGAGCAGGCTTTCGCTTCCAAATTGCGCGTTGAGTGGAAATGCGATATTGAATCGCTGATGTACCGCTTCGATCCGCTATTATTCCGGCAGGTGATTTTTAATATCGCCGAAAACGCGGCGCAGGCGATGGAACCCGATGGCGGTTATCTGCGGTTGTCTCTTTCGAAACCTGACGACAATCGTATCTGTTTGGAAATCGCCGATTCTGGACACGGTTTCTCGGAAGAAGATGCCGAAATTTTATTCAAACCGTTTTATACGACAAAGCGCAACGGGACCGGATTGGGCCTGGCCGTCGTCAAACGGGTGATTGATTTTCACAATGGCACAATCAAAGCGGAAAGCAGGCCGGGGGAAGGGGCCATTTTTACCATAAATTTACCTTTATAAAATGGGACTACCATGAGTTCGAGGATTTTAGTCGTAGATGATGATTCGCTGGTACGCGAATTCGTAAGCGAAACTCTCAAGCGGCGCGGTTATTTTGTCGACGAAGCCGAATCCGGCGAAACCGCCATCGAAATGTTGGCCGAGTCAGATTACGAATTGGTGATAACCGATCTGAAAATGCATCGGGTAAGCGGCATGGATGTGCTTCGCGAAACAATGAAAATTCAGCCTGAATGCCGGGTGATGGTTATCACGGCGTTCGGTACAATCGAAAACGCGGTCGAAGCCATGCGAATCGGGGCCTGCGATTATATTACCAAACCGTTTACTGCCGATGAACTGGAAATCCTTGTCGAACGTTCGCTGGAATACAAAAAGCTGCGCGATGAAAACCGGTCGTTGCGCAACGAGCTTGACGATAAATATGCTTATACGAATCTCGTAGGCAATTCCCCGGCCATGAAAAAGATGTTCGAATTGATAAAAAACGTGGCTAATTCGCCATCGACAGTATTGGTGACGGGCGAAACCGGGACCGGCAAAGAATTGGTGGCTCGGGCTATTCATTACAATTCGAACCGGGCTAATAAACCGTTTATCAAGATGAACTGTGCCGCTTTGCCTGAAGGGCTAATCGAATCGGAATTATTCGGTCATGAAAAAGGAGCGTTTACCGGCGCGATAAAAGCCAATAAGGGAAAATTCGAACAAGCAATCGGCGGCACGCTTTTATTGGACGAAATCTCCGAAATTCCGCCACGTATTCAGGCCAAGCTTCTACGAGTGATACAGGAGCGCGAAATCGAGCGTTTGGGTTCGTCGCAAACGATACCGGTCGATGTCCGCCTGGTGGCAACCTCCAACCGCGATTTGAAGACGATGGTGGCCAAGGGGCGTTTCCGCGATGACCTATATTTCCGTTTGCAGGTAATTCCGATAAACCTACCGCCGCTTCGAGAGCGGCTCGATGATATTCCATTGTTGTGCGAGCATTTTATCGCCAAATACTGTCGCCGCGAAGGCGTTCCGATTAAGACCCTTTCGGAAAAAGTTATTCAGATGTTCATGGGTTACAACTGGCCGGGGAATATTCGCGAACTGGAAAACTATATCGAACGGGCGGTGGTGATTTCCAATTCCGAGGAGCTCAAACCCAGCGATTTCCCGATAGATTTAAAAACCGGTAACCTTGCTCATTCCGTCGACCGAATAGAGGTAGGCCTGACTATTGCCGACATGGAAAAGCGATTGATTTTGAAAACGCTGGAGGCCAACAATTGGAATAAGGAACGCACCGCCGACATATTGGGGATAACCTCGCGGACTCTGCGTAACAAGCTCGCCGAATACAAACAGGAGGAAGGGGAGTAGGCGGATGTCATTTGGACCGATGTCATTCTTTTTCCTTCTCCCTTGACAATATCGCCATATTCTTATAATATCGAGGCGAACCAGAGTCGGACAAACCGGGTGATTGGGCCAGGTTTGATTCATTGATTGAGGATGAGAGTTGCTTAAACATATAGTTACAATAATCGCTATAATCTCAATCGCCATAGGATGTTCCGGCGTTGGCAGAAAACGTTCGCCGGATGGGCCGGTACCTTTCCGAACAATTATCTCCGGCCAATACAGCCAGGCCGATACGGCGGCGGTTTACCTAATCGATAACAACGAACAATGGCAGAAAATCTG
>JAAYTW010000165.1 GCA_012517955.1 Candidatus Zixiibacteriota bacterium
ATAAATTAGTATAAATGGATGAGGCGAAAATGACCAGCGCTATCACCCCGAAAAAGATAATCGCCACCGAATTTAGTTCCTGCGACCGGGCGACTTGCCCTTTTTCTCTGGCCTGTTCCCGCTTTCGCGGGGTGGCCTGTTCCGTTCGTTCGTCTTGGCTAACTTCGTCCGCCACCTAAATCGCTCCGATTAAAGAGGTCTCATTGTCGCGATCAGCGAATTTATTTGAGTGTCAAGATTTCCCAATAACTTCGCGAACACATACGCGAAAAGGGGCAAGGATGCGGACAGCATCAATAGCCCGCCGCCGATTTTCAGCGGAAATCCAACAATAAAAATAGTCATCTGAGGAACAGTGCGGGCGACTACGCCCATAGCGATATCCATTAGAAACAAGGTCACGATACAAGGGGCTCCCAATTTAATTCCTTGAGCCAGTGTACTTACACCGCCCCGGACAATCAAATCGGCGGTCGACCCTGTAAAATTTATTTGACCAAGCGGTATCGCGTTTAGGCTGTCGCCGATTGCCGAAAGCACCATGTGATGGCCATCCAACGCCAGAAAAATCAGAGTCGCCAAAACAACCTGTAACTGGCCGATTAAGGGCACTTGAGCCTCCGAATTAGGATCCATTACGTTCACGATTCCGAATCCCATCTGCAAACCTATCAGATCGCCGGCAAATTGGACGCCGATAAAAAGCAATTGAGCGGTAAAACCGATTATAAGTCCGGCGGCGATTTCTTTTATTAAAATGACCGCCAATCCCAGCAAATCGGGTGGAAGTTCGGTTTTTATTGATGAAATCGTGGGCAGAATAATCAGACTCACTAAAATAATCAGCCCGATTTTTAATAGCGCCGGGATACTGCGATGACTGAAAATCGGAGCGACGACAAGAATTCCCCCCACTCTCATTATCAGTAAAAGCAATTTTTCGAATTCGAGGGCGCTTATTTGCAAAACCGACATCGACATAATTCCTCCATATCGGCCTTATTGCAAAGCGCGTGCCATCCGCGGCAATCTATATCGACATTTATATCTTATTGAACGTTAAAAAGATACGAGAACTTATTTATATCTATCGACAATAGCGTATCATCATTTTGCGGGAAAATATTTCCGGTAAAGGTTCATTTTTTCAATAAAAATCGGCTATAACGCCCAAAGCTCAATGAGCTATCCCAGGAATCATCGAGAACAATTGAAAAGTATAATTGACAATCGTGGTTATCATCCAGGGCAAAAATATGACTAAGGCGACGGCAACAGCGATAATTTTCGGAATAAAAGTCAAAGTCATTTCATGAATTTGCGTAATCGCCTGAAGAATAGAAATCGCCAGACCCACAATCAATGCCAAAATCAGCATGGGGGCGGAAACCACCAATGTCGTGTAAATCGCCTGTCGTCCCAGCGCGATTATATATTGCATATCCATACTTCTTCTCTATATCCCTTCGATTATCAATGAAAACTTTCGACCAATGATTTGACAATCAGATACCAACCATCAACCAATACGAACAGCAGAATTTTAAACGGCAACGATACCATTACCGGCGGCAGCATCAGCATTCCCATGGACATCAAGACGGAGGCCACCACCATGTCTATAATTAAAAATGGAATAAACAAGATAAAACTTATCTGGAACGCTATACGTAATTCGGAAATCACGAACCCCGGGATTATGATATAGGTCGGAATATCGGCGGGCGAATTCGGCTTGGGAATCTTTGACAAAGAAACAAACAGCGCCAGGTCTTTTTCCCGCACTTGTTTAAGCATAAAGTCGCGAATCGGCTGGACGCCTATATCGTAGGCCTGTTTTTGATTCAATTCGCCTTTTAGGTAGGGTTGAATAGCTTTATCGTTCACTTGACTGATAGTCGGCGCCATTATAAAAAAAGTCAAAATCAAAGCCAATCCAACCAATAATTGATTGGGCGGCATTTGGTTTGTGCCGATCGCATGGCGCAAAAATGAAAAAACAATTATTATCCTCACGAATGAGGTCAGCATAATGATAATCGCCGGCGCGAGAGTAAGTACAGTAAGCAGCAGTAGTATCTGCAGAGTTACGGATAAATCTTTCGAATCTTTCGCTTGTTCGACCCCGATGGATATTTTCGGAAATCCCTGGGCGCCGGCAATCGAATAGCCAAGACACATGATAAGAAGCGCTAGTATTATAATCTTCAACAATTTCATTTTTTCAGCATCGATTTTAAAACATCCTGAAAACTTTTCGGCTTGTTAACAATTGTCGGCCCGAGCGATTCGACCTCTTCCGCCGAAAGCTCTTTGATTAAATTAACGGTATTTTCCCCGACCCCCAACACCGCGTATTTCGTGCCGAGTTTCACGACATACAAACTCTGTTTGGGAGTTAAATACGATCTGCCAATCACTTTAATCAACTGATCGGCATATGGCATGTTTCGGCCTGATAATCGTTTTAGAAGATAGATAGAAAGATATATCAATCCGACAACGACGACCAGAGCCAGGATTAGTTTTACGATAGTCCCGAAAATTCCCGCCCCAAATTCAATCGATGGCGGCAAAGGCAACGTTTTCAGCGTATCCTGCGCGCCGGCAACACCGACCCACAGTACCAGCGTCGCGGCTGCCTTAAGCGATTTCATTTAAGGCTCCTGATTCGATCCTGAGGCGATATCATCGATGTTATGCGAACACCGAAATTTTCGTCAACGACAACAACTTCCCCTTTGGCGAGTATTTTATCGTTTATAAGAATATCCACCGGTTCGCCGGCCAATTTATCGAGCTCGACCACCGACCCCGGTCCAAGATTCAAAATATCCTCGATTTTCAAGGCCGTCCGCCCCAGCTCTATTGAAACCGGAAGGGTGACATCCAGAAGCATATCGATATTTTTGCTTTCATGTTTACCATCCGGACGCAATTGCTCAAACGACGGTTTCTCGACAATCGGCGCGGGGTTGGGAGCCTTTTCCGCCGCGTTTTCTTCCATCATTTTCAGCATAAGCGCTTCAGCGTCGGCCTCGTTCATATCGGGAGATTCCGCCGGCTGATTGGCCGTGTTTTGAATAAAATTCATTTCAGGCATCTGCGGCTCACCGGCATTTTGCGCGGGCGTCGACAAATCATCTGGTATCCCGGGCGGAGCGCCGGTTTGTTTTTCTAATTCTTCAGAATTTTGTTGTTGTTCATCCATAGTAAAACCTCAAGTAAGTTCAGTTATTTTCACGGCCAATTGATTCCCGACAAGCCCCGGTTTGCCGCGGAATTTTAATTTATCGTATATAATGATATCCATATCTTGGTTCAGCGCCTTATCTATCTTGAGCACATCGCCGGGTTTTATCGTAATCAAATCACGAATACTGATGGTGGCGCTCCCGAGAATCGCTTTCATTTCGGCCTTAACGGGTACTATTCGGCGGACATTCAACGCATACTCGTTGGTATCCATCATCTTCTTATTTTTATCTATCCAGTTTTGAGCCGACAATTTGGATATCACGGTTTCCAAAGTAAGATATGGATAACAAATAGTCATTATGCCTGATGATGACTGCATTTTTATCTGTAATGAGATAACTATCACGGTTTCGCCGGGCGGGACAATCTGGATGAACTGGGGATTTGATTCGAAGTTGGTCTGTTTGATTTGCAGTCCGATTATATGCTGCCAGGCGCGTTCGAGTTCTTTAAATCCGCGGCCTACGATTTTCCCCATTATCGTTTTCTCAATCCCGGTCAGTTCGCGTTCGGTGCTAAGCGTCTTGCCTATCCCTCCGAACATCCTGTCGACGAAAGCGAATACCACCGATGGGTTGAAATCGATTATTCCGGCCCCTTCCAAAGGTGACATGGTGAATACATATGTGCAGGATGGCGACGCTAATGACATGATAAATTCCGAGTAAGTTATCTGATCCACCGAAAGCAAATCAATATCAACTACTGAACGGGTTATTCCGGACAGCGCTGAACCCAAATGCCCCGCGAAATTCTAATGCAACGATTCCAGTGTCCGCATCTGGTCTTTAGATACGCGGTTGGGATGCTTGAAATCGTAAGCGACCGCTTTGCGCGCCAGTTCATTCTGGCCCGAATTTTCTTCGATTACCGAGGGCGCTCCGCCGGCAGTGGCCACATTATTTAGAAGCGCGTCTATTTCTTGCTGCGATAAAATCTTTGCCATAACTACTGCAAAACGTAATCAATAAAGAAAATGTTATGCACTTTCGCCGGAGCGAGAATTTTAGAGAAAGTATCCATTATCTCGGCCCGGATATGGTCTTTTTGTTCAACCGATGTCAATTGATCTATGGTTTTCGCCGAAAGCAAACTGATTAAAGCGTCCCGAAGTTGGGGTTTTTTCTCATCAAGTGGGGATTTTAGTCTGGCCTCCCCCTCGCCATGACCATGCCCACCTTCGCTTTCGGTCGCCTTGGGCGCGTCCATTTCAACGCCGATCGAAACCGAAAGATATCGGCTGCCGCCGGTACCCGCCGGATTTACAACGATATCTTCTATATTATAAATCTGATGCGGGATTTCTTCGACCTTTGGTTTTTCTTCGGCCTTCTTTTCCTCCGCGATAATTTGGTGGAAAGCGGGATCAGGTTTAAGGTATTTTATCACTATAAAATACCCGCCCGCAGCCAGCACTACCTGCAATGCCATCATAATGATGAAATACGTTTTCAATCCGCCGCCCTTTTGGGTTGAAGTCTTCTGGGTATCTCCTTCGACTTCGATAGTCTCGGCTGGCGCCTTTGCCTGTTCTACTTCCGGCATATTCCCCTCACTTCGAATCTGTGATATGACCGCTGTATATTTTGCGCTGATAATTCTCGACCCGGGCTATGATTTCGTCGATACTCTCTTTAACCATTACTTTCTTGCCCGATGTCAGACTGATTATCGTCTCGGGTATCGACTCCACGAACTCTATCAGGTCGGTGTTTATCACCAGCGGAACATCATTTAGACGAGTTACTGTTATCATCTTACAACCTTTATGGAGGGAGGATAAAACCTCCCTCCGTCGTTATTTTGATTAACCTCTTAAATTCACCAATTCCTGCAACATGGCATCCGATGTTGTAATGATTCGGGCGTTGGCCTGAAATCCTCTCTGGGCAACGATCATGTTCGTGAACTCCTGGGCCAAATCCACATTAGATATTTCCAGGGCACCCGAAGTGATAGTCGATGATGTTGTTGAACCTGCTTGACCGAGAATAGCTGTTCCGGAATTGGCGGATGTTTGATACATGTTGCTGCCGCTCTTCAACAAACCGGCCGGGTTATTGAAATCGGCGATATATATCTGGGCCAGAATTCGCGAAACGCCGTTCGTGAATATTCCGGTGATACACCCGCTCGGGTCAATCGAGATATTCGACAAAATACCGACTCCATAACCATCCTGTGAACGGGCGCTGGCGGTGGAAGCGGAAGAGAAGCTGGTCAAACCGTCAAAAGCCGCGGGAGTCCCAGCTAAAATATCGATATCCATCAACTCGGCACCGTTGTTCGGATCAAGTCGAAGTCCAGTAGCCCCGCCATCAAAATTAAACGATGACAACGAACCATCCGGGTTGAACTTCACTGTCCCGGAACCTCCGGAACGAATAATTTCATTCCCACTGACATCGGCTTCCCAGAACCATTCATTGGTGCCCCAGCTTTTTGTAAAAGTAATAGTCACGTTATGTTTTCCGCCCTGCGAATCATAAACCGTAATACTGGTAGAATGTTCGGTATCGAGAGTCTTAATCTCAACAGTCGAAGAGGTCGCTGGGCCAACACCATCAGGAT
Source organism: Candidatus Zixiibacteriota bacterium (assembly GCA_012517955.1). Taxonomy (GTDB): domain Bacteria; phylum Zixibacteria; class MSB-5A5; order UBA10806; family 4484-95; genus JAAYTW01. Next base: position 5,830 of record JAAYTW010000165.1, read on the forward strand.
CGCCCACAAGGCCGCCCTGACCGGCACTGATAGTCACACCGCCACCGCCAAGTCCTTCAATTCCCGTGATAATACCCGTATTTTCATCGACAACAAGGTCCAAAGTAATAGGATCCAGGGCAACCCCGGTAATATTAGGCGTGAACACGTCAACGGCCTGCAGAGTCGAAGCCGCGCCGTTGTTTACCGTAAAGGTGGAATTTATGCCGTTGCCAAACACCTGCGTACAGATATCGCATCCTGAACCGGCCAAATCACGAACGCGGATATTATACGCAGTAGGACTTCCGGCATAGTCGCGCTTGAGTTCAACCTGACCGTCTACAATCGATGCGGTCACGCCCTGTACGGATGAATTAATGGCGGAAATCAAATCGTTCACTGTCGAATTGATAGTTAATTGGGATAAGGTCACCCAATCTCCGTTATCGAGACTAATTTGAAAGCCTGAAGCGTTGGTTACACCAAGAGCCGACAGGCGTTCTTGACCCGATAAATTTACGGTTGTATTCAGCGAAGGGGGAGCGGTGCTGGTGCCGGCAACGCCCAAATCCGTATAAGTGTTAGTCCCGCCTACCGCTACTTCAGCGATAAAGCCGTTATTAGCGTCCGTGTATTGTTGTCCATCCAATCTTCTATAAATTCTCACGCTTGTGGCATCGGCCAAATCGGGATAAGCCGACCAATCAAGCACAACTGAATCATCAGCCGCACCGATTGTAACATCCCTTTCGACTCCCACCGATTCACCCAGGCTGTTTGTAGCGACTATAGTGTAATGATAAAGCGCCCCTGGAGTTAAAACGCCGGCGCCGTCATTATGGCTGGTTAAGGTCGAATGGGCCGCCAGAAAATCGTCCAATTGCCGAGCATGGGCGCCGAGTTGCCGCGAATATTGTGCATTCCTGCCGGTTATGGTTATCCGGTGGGTTCCGCCGGAACCATTAGTGGCTAAACCCGATACGGTAGTAATATTCGATGTCCCCGCCGAAACCAAACTGGCGCGCGAATCGGTGGCGCTGGCATTAAGGTTCATGCCAAGTTGAATTTGCGTCGTCGCGCGAGCCGGATCCTGTTGACCAAACGGTAACCTTATATTCCCGATTGTGGCGTTGGCAGGAATATTCCCATTAACATCCGCCATTTTTCCCTGCAAGATAAAACCATTGCTCGGATTAACAAGATTGGAATCGGCATCATAACCAAACGACCCCGCCCTTGTGTAATATTCTTGCTGGCCATCTGATAACACGAAGAATCCCGAACCTTGGATTGCCAAATCGGTCGTCTGACCGGTGGTTTCAAGGCCGCCCTGGATAAATAGATTATCAATACTGGCGAGGCTCATACCTAAGCCTAACTGCAACGGATTGGATCCGCCGTGAGTTGTGCTGGGCCTGCCGGCGCCTCGCAGGGTCTGAACGAGAGCTTCCTGGAACGTTACCCGTCCCATTTTGAAACCGATTGTATTAACGTTTGCGATATTATCGCCGACCACGTTCATCTTGGTCTGGTGATTTTTCAAGCCGGATACTCCGGCAAAAAGTGACGCCATCATTTCCTTTATTCCTCCGATCCCGGCTATTCAGGCCGGGGTAAAGGCCTCCCCTTATGGGGTCCAGCCCGGTTAATTATCCAATTATCGCGCTATCTATTTGCGTGAAGACCCCCTCTTTCATTCTATCGGTCTCCACCGCCGTTATCACAGTTTTATTACGAACCGAAACCAAAAAAGCGAGTTGGTCAAGTAAAACCAGCGATTGATCGGCGCCTTTTTTATCGGCTACCTGAACAGCTTTAGTCAATCGCTCAACCTTATCGCCATCGAGATTGAGTCCCCTACCTGAAAGCCTGTCGATTGCATGATTGGAAAAATTCAATCCCGTCTTTTCTTTCAGGATTTCCTTAAAGTTAATCGCCGACTCCAGCTGACCGCCGGCTTTTTGAACCGTCGATTCGCCTCTCTGCGGATAGGGATTGACTATTGCCGTATTTTTTATGATATCGGGAACGTTCACTTTCACCTCCTTCGGTTAATTAATCCGCTTTAGCCGTTATTTTGGAAAGCCCGGTTTCCATCATTCACGATTTCAATTATCGTCGACAGAGAAATTTTATAGCCGCCGACTATCAAATAGGCTTGGCCGTCCTGATATTTGACCGAATCGACCACGCCAATTACCCTTTTCGATGCCGTAATAGTATCCCCGGCTGAATTTTTTGCGGTAACTTCGTAGGAATAACTGCCATCATCCAAAAGTTTACCCTTATCATCACGGCCATCCCATGTATATGAATTATTGCCCGCCGGTTGATTTTTTAAGGTAACGGTGCGGACAGTGGTGCCGTCGGCGTTGGAAATTTTGATAGTGACCTCCGATGCCGCCGCGCCAAGATTAAAGCTAATATTATTCGATTGGCCGCCGCTTAAATTTATATCCGAACCCTCCGCGATAACGGTTTTGCCGATTAATGTCGTGGCCATCGTGTTGGCAATCGTCTGGCTCATTATGTAATCGACCTGAGTTGCGGTATCCAGCGATTCGCTCATGTTCTCCAATTGTTCCAACTGGGAAAACTGAGCAAGCTGGGCTATAAAATCCTGATCCTGCATCGGGTTCATGGGATCCTGATAGCGTAATTGGGTCACCAACAGGTTGAGAAAATCATTCTTTCCCATGGTTTCCGAGGTCGCCCCCGATAGAGTGTTGCCATCAACCGAATAAGGATTCGAATATGATATTTCGCCTATTGTGTTCATGTCACCTCCTCCTTAC
>JAAYTW010000166.1 GCA_012517955.1 Candidatus Zixiibacteriota bacterium
CAGAAGACAAAAACCCGTATCTTTTTGTTGTGTTTCTCTATCCGAAACCGCCTTTGGCCCAAAAGTGACATAATGCACAAGCAAAACTATAAACAGAATAGGAAATCCCCATAGCAAAAGCGAGCGAAGGGTCGTCTCCCGGAATATTCCGAACTCAACTGATGCCTTCCCTTTTCCAAGAACCTCATATTGCGAAGCCAATACCGGCTTTCCCTCAACATTAAAAGGATATTGAGTCACGCCTGCAAAAAAGAAACGCGAATTGGAAACGTGACAATCCTGACAGCCATTCGCTCCTAATGCCGCTTTGGCCGGATAAATATCATGACTGTACTTATGCACATTGGCGTACGGCGATGATTCCCATGGTTCCACGTCAATCACCCTATAATCAGAGCCGGAGCGATAGATTCGATCGTTGTAAACCCAAACCACGCGCTTATTTTCCATTGGATAACCGATATCGCGTAGTAATTCTGACACAGACTCAATAAGGGCATCAATTTCATCTGGTCGGTTGATTTCCAGAACACCGTCGGCATTATCATCCGTGATTCTACTTAAAGCTGCATACGAAGTAGGGTCGCTTCGATGTTTCGTCCACATTTTGTGAATGTCGCTCATGCGAGGCTGCATTAAAGCGCTTTGGCCTTCAATTTCGATGCCGGGCCAGGCACTATGAACGCGGTTTACAGGGAAAATCTTATCTTTATAGCGCGCAAGGAAAGGCTGAAACGGCTCGCTGGGTTTATCGTCATACCCCATCATATGGAGAAAACCATAATGGTTGCGCCATTCGTTGTCCGGCCCATAGAAAGTCCAGAGCTGCTTACCGCCCTTGGGAATCATCGGCGCTGGGTTAAAAACGTCGCTTGCCTGGAATTAAATCGGCATCACATCACGTTCCGGTATATGGCAGGTCTGACAGGCTATACGCTCCAGGTGAATTGGCGGCATCCCCCGATGTTTCGCCAGAGGAGCCCCCAATCGTCCGCTCTGATGGCAATCGTTGCAATCGACCATCGTGTTGTCAAGATCGTTTCTCACTAAACCGCCGGGATCATCCCCTTTTGCAATCTGATGCTCTTCGCGACCCGATATTCGCGGATCGGTCACGGCGCTTCCTGCCGGATGACAATCGACACAACGAAGCCCCGCCCGAAGATGCACATCGGTGCGAGCCCTATAATTCGCCCCACGCTTCTTCCACCCTGGTTGTTGATGGCAATTAAGACAAGCCTGATTTTGGGGCGACCGCACGAGAGGAAGTTCGATAGTCCCATCAGCATTAAAACGCGTCTGGTCATACGCCACCTATGGCTCGTTTCCGTCTTTTATCGAACCGGTTACCGTCGCTAGATTCGATCCGGCCGTGGCGGCCCAGCGATAATTGAGATTGGCGATTTGCTTGTTCCTTGCTGTATAATTGTAGCCGGGCAAATGGCATATAAGACAATCAGCTTCAAGCACCCCGGACCGCTTCCATTTTGCCTGATAATAGTCGCCGTCGAGCCGATTATCCGCGCCTTCGGCAAAACCGCTGGATGTATCCGAAATCCATTTATCATATCTGTGCCCTTCGCGATCGTATTCGGCCGATCCGCCGCCCGGATGACATGAACCACATGCCGATATGAAAGTATAAGCGGTCATGTCCATAGTTGCCGGCGAGTCATTCTTTTTAGGCGACAGATATCTATAGAGCGGCGCAGGCGAACACCAATTTCCGCCAAAATTACCAGGAGTTGTAGCCCAGAGAATACGAGATTTTTGATTCGCGGTCACCTTTTCTCCGGCGCCCTGCGTAAAGTGAAACCCCTCGGTTATTTTATCGTAATTGTGACACCCGGCCGCGCCGCAGGTTTGTTTGGGAGAATAAGGGACGCCGGCATTGGTGCCGCTGACCGGGTTAATGACGTTTCCCTGCTCATCTTTCAATTGATATGGCGGACAGACACCACTGGGAACCTTGGTTAATGTTGAAGCACTTGCCCGCTGGGCAACAACATTCCCAGATATAACGACGGCCAAAACAAAAGCGCAAATCAA
>JAAYTW010000167.1 GCA_012517955.1 Candidatus Zixiibacteriota bacterium
CCCATTTCAATATCCAAAAAACATGGCTTGCGGCCACGCGCGCAAATGATAAATATAGGAATACCAACTTATAAAAAGGAAAAACTATGAAAAAATTATGGATAGCTTTTATCCTGGTGGTCGTCATCTCATTTAGTATACTCGGATGGGCCGGTTTTAAGATATATCAGGAAAAACCGCCGATTCCCTCCAGCGTGGTGACTACCGAGGGAGCTGCTGTCATTTCTGAAGGTGATATTCTGGCGGGTCAGGGAGTCTGGCGCGCCATGGGCGGAATGGAGTTGGGTTCAATATGGGGGCACGGGAGTTATGTCGCGCCAGATTGGACCGCCGATTGGCTTCATAGGGAATGTATGTTCATTTTGAACGAATGGGCTCAAGCTGATAAAGGAACGAATTACGAAAATCTACCAAGCGTCGAACAAGCTGGGCTGCGGGAACGCTTAAAAGAGCTGATGCGAAAAAATACCTATAATCCGGCCGATAGGCGAATCGTTCTTGACCCAATTCGTGCCCGGGCGTTTGCTGCCAACCTCGATTACTATACGAATCTTTTTATTGAAGGTAAAGCTGAATACGCGATTCCTAAAAATACGCTGACTGATAAGGATAAAATCCGGCAACTTGCGGCGTTTTATTTCTGGTCGTCCTGGGCCGCTTCCACCAACCGACCAAACGATAGTATCACCTATACGAGCAATTGGCCGCACGAACCGCTGATTGACAACAATCCTACCAGCGACGCCATAATCTGGACCGGTTTCAGTATAATAATGCTTCTGGCGGGTATCGGAGCGCTTATCTGGTATAACGCATCGCGTAAACATGACCCGATAGCCGAGCAAATCCCCAGTACCGACCCTTTAATGCAATTTAAACCGTTCCCATCACAATTAGCGGTGATAAAATATTTCTGGGCGGTAGCCGGATTATTCCTGCTACAAATGATTATGGGAGTGATTTCGGCCCATTACGGCGTTGAAGGCAACGGATTTTACGGAATTCCCATAGACAAATGGCTGCCATATACTGTAACCCGCACCTGGCATACCCAGCTTGGTATCTTTTGGATTGCAACGGCCTGGCTGGCGGCAGGGTTGTTTATTGGGCCGGTAGTCAGCGGCAAAGAGCTTCCCGGTCAGAGGCTTGGTGTTAATGTCCTTTTTGCAGCGTTAGTAACGGTTGTGGTTGGCTCGCTAATCGGCGAATGGCTTAGCGTGAAAGGGTTTTTTCAGGGTAACAATTGGTTCTGGTGGGGTCATCAGGGTTTTGAATATGTCGACCTTGGAAGAATTTGGCAGATAGCATTACTGACCGGATTGGGCCTCTGGCTTTATTTAGTCGGTCGAAATGTTATTCCGGGGATCAAAACGGGTGGCGAACAAAAACCGATTATGACTCTGTTTCTGATTTCAGCCGTTGCAATCGGCGGTTTTTATATGGCCGGTTTGATGTGGGGGAAAAATACCCATCTTTCGGTGGCCGAATATTGGCGCTGGTGGGTGGTTCATCTCTGGGTTGAAGGTTTCTTTGAAGTCTTCGCAACTTCCGTAATCGCATTTTTATTCGCAAGATTGGGCCTGGTTAGATTGAAAAGCGCTGCTTCGGCGGTCTTGTTCTCAACCACGATATTTTTAACAGGCGGTATTATCGGAACTCTGCATCATCTTTATTTTACGGGCACTCCTACCGCGATTATGGCTCTGGGAGCCGTTTTCAGCGCATTGGAGGTCGTGCCGCTGACGATTATTGGTTTCGAAGCCTGGGACAATATCAGATTATCGAAATCGGTCGATTGGGCAAAAAAATATCGCTGGCCGATTTACTTTTTCGTGGCGGTGGCGTTCTGGAATATGGTCGGCGCCGGTTTATTTGGATTTATGATCAACCCACCGATAGCTTTATACTATATGCAGGGCTTGAATACAACACCGGTACATGGGCACACGGCCTTATTCGGCGTGTATGGTATGCTGGGGCTTGGTTTGATGCTATTCTGCTTACGGGTACTTTATGTCAAACGCGATTGGAAAGATAACATAATCAAATTTTCTTTCTGGACTATCAATGGCGGATTATCTTTGATGGTACTGTTGAGCCTGCTCCCGATAGGGTTTATGCAGACCTGGGCTTCCGTGGAACATGGTTATTGGTACGCTCGAGACACCGCTTTTCTGTACTCTCCAGCCATGACCGTGTTAAAGTGGCTTCGGGCTCCCGGCGATATCATTTTTGCATTGGGAATTTTGACATTCGTATTATTTGTATTCGGATTGGCGACTGGCCATACTCTAGTAAAAAAAGAAAAGGAATAAAGAATTATACACAACCATCCGTCGTCAGCCATGTCCAATTAGCCCCCGATAGTTATCAACCGCCGGAATAGTTACCGGCGGTTGATGTTTGGGGGTCATGCGGGGGAAATACGATTCGAAAATCAATTTACCGTTACAATGGCGGGAGAAATCGCGAGATTATTAATCGTAACGATATTGCCGTCAATATCATAGAAATAGGATTCCGTTTGGCGGATTGCCAATGAGCATACTCCTGACTCGAGGCCGGTTAAAATCATCCCGCAGATTATTCCTGACCCGATAAAGGCGCTGTCCCCTTGAATTCTTGTCAGCGATAAACGGATAACTGAACTATCTATTCTGATAAAACTGATGGAGTTTTCGCCGAATATGCTTTC
>JAAYTW010000168.1 GCA_012517955.1 Candidatus Zixiibacteriota bacterium
AGCAAACGCGAACCCCATGGCAAATGATCCCAATAAACTCATCCTCTCAGAACGAATCTGAAATCTTTTTTCATAATTAAGCCATTTGATTTTGTAAAGTCCGATAAAGTGAATACCCAAAACAATTATCAGCACTCCTGCTATCTTGGATATTATCGACATGTAATCTTTCAAAAAAGCCGAAACCGCTGTTGCCGACGCTCCCAACGTCACGAAAACCACCGAAAAGCCCATTACGAAAAAAAGCGAACTGACAAATACCTTTCTAACAGACGCCGACTGTTTTTCTTTCATTTGTTCGATCGATACGCCCGATATAAACGAAAGATATCCGGGCACTATCGGCAAAACGCACGGGGAAATAAACGATAAAAATCCCGCGGCGAACGCCGTTATCCATGATACTTCACTCATCGAAAACCCTTCGGTAAAATTTATTCATTTTCAGTTCTTACGACTTGAACCCATAGGCAAATCTAACGTTATATAAAAATCTGTTTCCACAATGTCAATCAAGGTTTATGGCGGAAACTCTATTACTGCCTTTTAAAATTCGATAATGCCGACATAACCGCATTCTGAATATCGTCTTTGCTTATTTTATCCATTATAATGGCCGCCAGTTTTCGGGCCACCGCATCGGCTATCCAATTCAGGTCATGCTCCGTCAAACCGCTGGTCCCCTTTTGGCCGAGTAATCCCGTGTCCTTTTTAAATTGGTCTAAAAACCTCTGATATTTACCGGCATCTTCCGATACCGTATCGCCGATATCATGGTACGACACGGGAGGCGTCGATGCTGTTTTCACCGATTGGCCAGTTTTATGTACCCCGCCGGAATCATCCGGCTCGCCGTTGATTTCCCGCTTCATTTCATCAATGAACCAATTATAATCCTCCTGCGCCTGTTTGCGGGTTTGCGATGGGTATTTTTCCGCCAGGGATGTTAATCCATATTGGTCATCATCAATCACCAGCCCGGTATCATCTAGATTAATCTTGGTCGACGCTTCGGGTTTTATCGGGTCTGTTTCCCTAAGGTCATCCCAGTCTAAGTTAAACGGAGCCGTCATTTTTTCGTCCTGGGGTTTAATTTCTTTGGGAAATCCGACTTGCGATTCCAGTTTTGCCGTTCCCGATGGTTGCAGACGAGGCGCTCCCTCGGCGTTTTGGTCGACTATCCTCGTTACATGCATCGATGCGCTCGATCCCGTGTACTTTTCCACCATTCCCAACAATTCCTTGGGCGAAAATGGTTTCTTCAGCCTTCCTTTGGCTCCGCATAAATCGAGCTGCTCCAGATAGCCGCTGTCGTGTTCGCCCACCAGCAACACGACAGGAATTCCTCCAGTCAAGGGGTCGGCGCATATTTTCTTGCAAAATTCGATTCCATTAATTCCGATTAAACCCAGCCCGCTGATTATTAAATCCGGCCGCTCTTTCTTTGCTATTTCATATCCCTGATTGCCATCATCGACACAGGTTACGTCATAACCTTTCTGGCGTAACAGCGAATCGGCGACGCTGGTAATCGTCGGGGATGTTTCCAGGACAAGAATTTTCTTCATGGCCATTATCCCTCTCCAATCAATTCAATCGGCATCCGGCGCCCGGTTTTAATCCGGCGTCACTTTTTTGAAAGCTTTTGCGAGGCATCTTCCAATATCTTTTTTTCTTGTCGAGTTAATTTGTCGTATCCCACCCGGTTGATTTTGTCCAGAATCAAATCCACCTCTTCCATAAGTTTTTCTTCTTTTTCCCTTTCCTGCCATTGTTTCTCGATTTTTTTCTTATAGAAGAAAGCTGCTACCTTCGCTTTAATCGAGGCTAACCGCCAATCGCTTTTCAAATATACGAAACCGACCAGCATCCCTCCCAGATGAGCAAAGTGGGCCACATTGCTGGCGCTGCCGGCCATCGATGAGATAAATTCGATAGCCGCCAACCCTATTACCATATACTTCACCGGAACCGGAAATAAAAAATATATATAAACCGTTCGATTAGGATACATCATGGCGTAAGCTACTAATAAACCATAAATCGCCCCCGATGCGCCGACTATCGGGATATATGAATGAGGCTGAAATGCCACATTGAACAATCCCGCCCCTATACCGCATATTATGTAATATTTTAAAAATTCGCGACCGCCCCAATCCCTTTCCAATTCCGATCCAAACATCCAGAGGATAAACATATTCATGAATATGTGCCAGAACCCGCCATGTAAAAACATATAGGTAAATAACTGCCAGATAAAAAGCCTGCTCCAGACTAATATAGGCACTAAACCGAACAATCCGGAAAAATCAAGCCGCCCCAACATCTCAAACAAAAATATAGCTATATTGGCCAGTAGTAGTGTAGCTACTACCGGCGGCACGCCGCCGTATCCCGAATAGCTTCCTCTATACCCGTTCATTATAATATCAATCCGCTATCTATGAATGTTCCATTTATAATTAATCTTACACGACTTTTCCAGCATCGCCGAAACCGAACAATACTTACTAAGCGATAACCTGATGGCCCACTGCACGTCATCATCGGTTATGTCCGGACTCCATATATCGAACACCATGCTGACCGACTCCAATACATGCGGATGTTCGCCCACGCGTTTGCCGTGAAGCGTTATTTTTATATCCTTTAATTCTCGTTCTTTCTTTGAAAAAATCGTCACGATATCCATTGCCGCGCAACCGCCCAAAGCCGAAAGCAACGCCTCCATCGGTCGAGCCCCCGCGTTCGCCCCGCCATGTTCTGTGGCCGCATCCAATACGATTTTGTTTTTCGAGCCTGTCCTGGCGATAAATTTCAGTCCCTTATCCCATTCCAGTTCGGCTTCAACGCTCTTTGGAATCTTCGTGTAAATCCCTTTCATAATGCTCTCCGACTCTTCAATTTATCCAATATATACCATCGGCAAATAACCCGCAAGCTTTTCCCCGCAAATAAAATTATTCGAATAAAAAAGCCTCTCGCGAAACCCCGATACTCCCGCGACAGGCTTAATCATCCTTCACCTTAAGTTCGGCCTATACCTATCCATGTTGCATTTTGGAATGCTCTTTGAGCATACATCTATCCATCACGACCTTTAATCCGGCCTGTTTGGCTTTCAAGCATGCTTCCTCATTGATAATCCCCTCCTGCAGCCAGATAGCCTTGGCCCCTATTTTTATGGCATCGTCAACTATTGGACCAACCGTTTCGCTTCGCCGGAAAATATCGATTACGTCAACCTTTTGCGGTATCGATAACAAATCGGGATATGATTTCCGCCCAAGAACCTGCTCAATCGATGGGTTAACTGGAATAATTTCATATCCGGAATCCAGCATATAGGAGGCGACATGATATGACGGCCTATCGGGATTATCGGATATGCCGACCACCGCGATTATCCGGCAATTCTCCAGAATATCCTTGATTGTGTCCTTGTCAGCAAAATCCTTATCGCTCATTAGCTTAAAACTTTATCTATATGCTTGATTATTTCTTTTTTCGGCGCCGCCCCCACCATTTGCGATACGACCTCGCCATTTTTGAAAAACAGCAATGTCGGAATCGATAAAATTCTGTACCTTTGAGCGATTGAACCGTTAGAATCAACATCGAGCTTGCCGACTTTCATCTTGCCATTATATTCTTCGGCCAGTTCTTTAACGGTCGGCCCAATCATCTTGCAAGGTCCGCACCATTCGGCCCAAAAATCTATCATAACCGGAATCGATGATTTTAGTACCTCTTCTTCAAAATTCTGTTCCGTAATTGTCAACAAATCGGCCATTATTTCCTCCTGATTAATAACGCAGCCTTTATACTTCTCAGATTAAAACACTTTCTAATTAGAGATTGTTTCCGGCGACGTATCTCTTATGAAGATAGTTTTTTTTCGATATCGCGAAGCCGCTGAATATAATCCGGTAATCTATCGATTATGGCGTCTACCTTGTGGGCGTGAATGCTTTCGCGCGCCGGATATCCAAAAATCACCGATCCTGGCGGCACGTCGTTTGGCACCCCCGATTGCGCCTCAACCACGCATCCATCCCCGATAGTTAGATGCCCCCCGACGCCTACCTGTCCCGCCAAAGTCACATTTTTGCCTATGATGCTTGTGCCCGCCAGCCCCACTTGAGCGCACAGGATACTGCCCGCTCCGATCTTGCAATTGTGAGCGATTTGAACCAGATTATCGATAATCGCGCCCATACCAATTCGGGTTTCCCCCATCGTAGCCCTATCAATCGTGGTACCTGCGCCTATTTCTACATCATCTTCAATCACCACTGTGCCCGCTTGGGGTATTTTAACGAATTTCGCGCCATCTCGGGCATATCCGAACCCGTCCGAGCCAATCACCGCCGAAGCGTAAATCACCACCCTGTCACCCAAGCTTACTGAATGCATTATAACGGCGTTAGGATAAATAATGCAATCTTTACCCAGCACAGTCCCCTCGCCGATATATACGCCCGAATGAATAACACAGCCGTCGCCGATTTTCGCGTCCGCCTTTATTACCGCGTTATGGCCTATATAAATGTCTTTGCCTAACTTGGCGGCCTTATCTATATGCGCCGATTCCTCGATACCGGGACGCGGGCGATGGTGAGCCGGATAAAACAGCCTCATTGCCAAAGCGAAACCCAAATATGGGTCCTCTTTTACCAATAAGCTATGGGAAGATGATTTAATACCCGGCGGGACAATCAAGGCCGAGGCTTTGCAATCGGGAATATGCTTTCGATATTTTTTCGATGCTACATAAGCTAATGTGCCCGGCTTGGCATCTTCAAGCGTCGATAAACCGGATACAATCAAATCGGGCCCCTCTAAAGCGGCTCCGATTTTTACAGATATATCGGATAATTTCAGCTCCATTACTTTTCAGCGGCCATCTCTGCTAAAACATCATCGGTTATATCAAGGCTCTTTTTGGCATATGCGATATTAACGGTTCCCGCGTCAAGAATTAAACTATAATTGTTCTCAATCGCGATTTTCTCGATTATCTCCAAAATTTTATCTCTTATCGGCTTCGACAACTCGGCCATCCTTCTTTCGGCCTTGCCGTCCTGACCGAAGGTGGCGTTAAGAAATTGATTGAGTGTATCCTGTTTCGCCGCCAAAAGTTGTTCCTTTTCTTTTTTCTTCTCGGCGGATAAAATCAATGATTGGCTTTCCAAGTCTTTTTGAAGATTGGCGATACTCTGCCGCATCTCTTCGGCTTCGTTGTTCCAGTTCTCTACGTCCTTGTCGAATTTGGCCTGCGCTTCCTGGTATTCCTGGGACTTGGCGAATATCTCCTGCGAATTGACGTAGCCTATTTTAAAATCTTCGGCTATAGCGACCCCCGCCGCCGCTAAAACAAAAAATAAGATTATTCCTTTTTTCATCCTAAATACTCCTTTAAAATCCTCTGCCTATTTGGAAATGGGGTTTTAGTTTTCCCCTGTTATCTCCATTAAACGGATATCCGAAATCGAAACCGATTATCCCAATCATCGGCGCCACCACCCTGAACCCGAAACCGGCCGATTTATAAAAATTAGAAAACATATGGTCGCGTAAACCATCGCCGGTCAAATAGGCGTTTCCGGCGTCAGCAAATAAAAGTACATAGAATTGCTGCTCCGCGATAGGTACAGTGAGCTCGGCATTATAAATCACTTCCGACCGCCCGCCTAAATATCCTCCCGATGCCGACCTGGGTCCGATTTCGGAATCATTATAGCCGCGGATTAGGCCGTCCGTATCAGTGCCTCCCGGCGTGAATCGTTCTGAAAATGGCACATCGCCGTCGCCATGTTTTATTCCGGCCACCAGTCCCCACTTGCCTTTTGCCGA
>JAAYTW010000169.1 GCA_012517955.1 Candidatus Zixiibacteriota bacterium
ACTGGTCTTTGCCCGAGAAAGGATCTTTGCTGATCGCCTTGTTGTACGAAGGGCAGAAAAGTTTTTCGCAGGTCCCGGCTTTGCCGGTATCGAAATAATAGCTATAATACAAACCTTCATAAGTGATATCGGTTTCCAGCGGCAGGTAATTATTCTTTATATTTTCACGGAAATTATTTGTATCCTTTGCGCCTCCCACTGCCAGCCCGATTGAGTCGGATTTAGCCATCATATTTGCCGCCGGCGCCGCTATTCTTGGTGCTGAACCGGTAGCGCCGCCGCTCATTGCAGTGAAAGCCGTGGCACTATCTCCAGATTCAGTTAAGTGCTGGTATTTCCAGTCATCGATCGTGCCGGTATTTTCCGGAAAATCATTGCTGGCGGTAGTAGTTGCGTTATCTGGATTTTGTTGTCCCGGATCGGCGCCGTTATTATTGTTGTCCGTTGTCGTGTTCGGATCATTTCCGTTGATGGTTACCGAAGGCGGTAACTCGCCATTTTGAAATGAACCGATCATTATTATCGATCCCAACGCGATCAATGCCATCACCGCTAAGGCGGCGGTAAAAACCTTCGTCATAGTTATTTAGTGGTTATTAATAATATGTATTTATTCATTATATTACAGCCGGCTTATTTTAAGAAAGGGGATAATTGGATATAATAATACCTAATGCTTGGATAACGCATAAATTAAATGTTGATCGAAAATAAAAATATTGAAGGGCTCACTTCCAAACAAGTTCAGGATCAGCTAGATAAGGACGGTTACAACGAATTGCCGTCCCAGAAAAAACGCGGTTTTTTAGCCATACTTCTTGAGGTTGTAAAAGAGCCGATGCTCCTTTTGCTTGTTTGTGCGGGGGCAATATACTTTTTTCTGGGCGAGCGCCAAGACGCGCTAATGCTTTCATCGTTTGTTGTTTTTATCGTCGGTATCACTTTTTACCAGCAGCGCAAAACCGAACGGGCGCTGGAAGCATTGCGCGATCTGTCCAGCCCTCGTGCTTTGGTAATTCGCGATGGCGTTCGGAAACGCATAGCTGGCCGCGAAGTGGTTGTCGGCGACATTATGGTCCTCCAGGAAGGTGATCGCGTGGCCGCTGATGCCGCGCTCTTAGAGTCGGTTAATCTAATGGTCGATGAGTCGTTGCTGACCGGAGAATCGTTGGCGGTCACAAAGTCGGTTTGGGACGGTAAGCGCCTGATTGACGAAGAGCATCCGGGCGGTGATAATCTGGCATTTGTCTATTCAGGAACGCTAGTGACGCGTGGCCATGGGCTGGCCAAGGTTCTGTCGGTTGGGCTTAATACCAAGATGGGGAAAATTGGCAAATCTCTGCAAGTTATTGGCGATGAAGAAACGCTTCTAAAAAAAGAAACCGGCCGCCTGGTAAAAATATTCAGTTCGATCGGCTTTGTTCTTTGTTTGGTTACCGTTGCCTTGTTTTATTTTTTTAAGGGAAATTTGCTGCAGGGGGTTTTATACGGCCTTACTATCAGCATGTCTATGTTGCCCGAAGAATTTCCAGTAGTGCTATTGATTTTTTTGACTATTGGCGCGTGGCGTATTTCCAAGCATAAAGTTTTAACTCGCAATACTGCGGCTATTGAAACGCTCGGCGCTGCCAATATCCTGTGTGTCGATAAGACCGGAACATTGACGCTCAATCAAATGCGTTTGCGCACGCTTGTTGTTGCTGGGGGAGGGATGCTTGATTTGGCGCAACATAATGACCAAAACCTTTTGCCCGAAGAATACGAAGAGTTGTTGGAATATTCCATCCTTGCTAGCCAGGCCGATCCATTCGATCCGCTCGATAAAGAAATTAAAAAAACCGGTGAATTTTTGTTAAGATCGACGAATCATTTGCATAGCAATTGGAAGCTGATCAAAGAATATCCTTTTTCGGAGAATCTCTTGGCGCTTTCTCATGTTTGGGAATTGGGAGATGGTGGCCGTTATGTCGTTGCCGCCAAGGGTGCGCCCGAATCGATCGCCGATCTTTGCCATTTAAAAGAAGATGAAAAGAAAAAGTTAACCGCTCAAATGGAACCGCTTTTCTCTCGGGGGTTGCGGCTTATCGGCGTGGCAGTTGCCGCCGTTGCCAAAGATAAGCTGCGTGATTATGGCCAGCACGATTTTGATTTTGAATTTGTCGGTTTGCTTGGCTTTGAAGATCCGGTACGGCCTTCAGTTCCGGCCGCGGTTA
>JAAYTW010000006.1 GCA_012517955.1 Candidatus Zixiibacteriota bacterium
AATGTCGGCGACCTTCTGCCCTGCCAGATTGTAAACGGCGATTTCTACCCCGCCTGCTATTGGAAGGTTGTACTTAATGACAGTTTTGGCATTGAACGGATTGGGATAATTTTGCAGCATGAAGAAATTTTCGGGAATCGATGGATTATCGTCAATCGATTGTAAATGGTCGTAATAATAGGCCCCCATATCAGCGCGGCTGCCGTCCGGGTCATAAGGTGATGATGGATCGCCGGCATCGACGCAGGGCGAGCCGGAAGTAATCCGGAAATTGCCATTGGCCGTATCAACGTAAGCGGGATTGGCCGAGATATTCCCATTTGCTCCAAGCTGGTCGGCGATTATCGTTATCCAGTCGCCACCCTCGTTGCCGTAGATATCGGAATAAAAGAACATATACGATGAGTCATCGATAGCGAAAACCGATGGGCCAGAATCGTTAAATGAAACGATAGTGTTTCTGACGATATACTTGGAATCCCAAGCGGCGATTCCACTGCCGTTAGGTGATCCGTTATGGGAGATAGTGCAATTATCAAGGGTAATCAGGCAACCGCCCTCAAGCGCGACAGCGCCGCCTCTCTGATAGGCGCGATTATCGCGAAAAAGGCAATGGGAAACGGTAAGGGTGTCGTAGTCGCGGCACATCAAGCCACCCCCCACATAGGCCGAATCGCTTTCAAAAACGCAGTCCCTGATAATTGGTTTGCCCCCGCCGACTATCATGATTCCGCCCACATCAAGGGCATAGTTGTCGCGCAAAATAAGATTGGTAATTTTCGGAGATGCCCCGTTTATCCAGATAGCCCCCCCCTCGCATTGCGGGCAAAGCGCATCAGCGCTGCCGTTGATAATGGTTATATCTTTCAAAACGCAGAGGGTATCTTCAGCGTGGTCGAAAATAAAGCCCCGTTCGGCGATTTCATTGAACAACCCTTCCACATCGATAATACAAGCTTCCGCAATACCCGATTGTGATTTAACAACGATTCTCGTACCATAATAACGTAAATTAATATTGCCGCGTCCCCTGAATGTACCATCGGCAAGCAACACCGTATCGCCATCCACGCAGGTATCAATCGCGGCTTGAATATTCGGCCATTCACCGGAACCATCGGGATATACAGTGTAGGTCGCGGTTATGGCCGTACCGGTTAATCCAAATATCAGAATCAACATTTTTATAATACGGGCAATTTTCATACGGCTGTCCTTTTATTTATGTATATATGGGGAAAGGCATATTAGCCTTTCCCCGTAAAGTTTAAGATACTCTTTATTTGAGCAGCACCATCTTTTTGGTTGAGGTGAAATTGTCGGTCGTCATTTTAACGAAATAAGTGCCTGATGCCGATGGTGAACCAGAATCATCGCGGCCATCCCAGATAGCGAAATGCTCGCCGGCATCGAATCTCGAATCAACCAGAGTGCGTACTTTCTGGCCGAGCATGTTGTAGATATCAAGACGAACAGCGCCGGCGTTTTTCAAAGTAAAGGCGATTTTTGTGCTGGGATTGAATGGATTCGGGTAATTGTTCATCAAACGGGTTTCAGTCGGTAAAACAGCCAATTCGTCATTAATGCCGGTCGTTAAAGAGTCAAGCGGGGATTTCGTGCCCTGGAGTATTTCTTTGTCTTCCAGGTTTTGGATAAATGCCGCTATTTCTAAATTGTGGAAAACCCAACCAGTATTTCGCGTAAATGTCAGGTTTACGACTTGAGTATCGCTGGAACTGAAATTAAGAACAGTTCCATTATAGTTGGGCGACATCAATCTCTCGACGTAGTCAAGCCTGGTTTGCCCCTGCCAGTTGTAGTTTATATTCGATTCGGTCAGGGCCGTATGTAAAACTATGTTTTGATACCGAATGCTGGCGTGTTTTATGACCGTAACCTGAAGTTGGTAGTTATTGCCAGTGTGGGTGGCCGCCAAGTCTATTGAGAAAGCGCTTTTAATGACGCGCCTTTGATTGAAAAGCGGCAAGTAATTTGAGTACATACTCTGCGTATTACTACCACCAACGAAGCTAAGCGTGCCATCGAAAAACGCAGTCGGAAAGCCTGTAATTCCATAATAGACTATTCGCGCTTCACT
>JAAYTW010000007.1 GCA_012517955.1 Candidatus Zixiibacteriota bacterium
GTATGCTTTGGTTCCGACGACATCTACATCAAAAACCGATGCATAATTCGGCATCTCATAATTACCGATATTAATCGGAACCATCGGATTATCAATTTGACATATGTTTAAACCGGTGGTATTGGCCAGGTATACATAATAAACTCCATCCGTAAACATGCCTCCCGCCCAGCCTCCGATATTTAATGCCGAAACCACGAATGGATTGGTTCTATTGGTCGCATCAATTATCGTTAACACATTGCCATCATCCATATAAACATAATTCCCGCTCACTGCGACATCAACGGCGAATCCGCCGGTCGATAAACTGCAAGCTATGGTTGGCGAGGCCGGATTCGTGACATCTAGAATATACAAACCCATAGGCATGTAACCGGTGGCGATATAAGCGTAATTGCCGCTTACGCTAACTTTTTCGCAATAGCGAGGAACCGTGTAGTTGAGCGTTTCCGTTGGGTGTTCCGGATCCGAGACGTTGATAATATGTAGATGGCCATAATCATCGGCAACGTAGGCATAGTTGTTACTGACATAAACGTTTTTAGCGTTTGTTATCGATGAATAACTGGAGATCATCCGCGCGTTTATTGGCGTGCTTACATCGAATATTTCCAATCCCGAGCTGCCATCGGCTACGTATGCGTAATTCCCAGAAACAAAAACATCTTGGGCGTTACCCGGCGTGTTTAACTGAAGTACGAGTTGAATATTTTCAGGGTCAGTATTCGCCAGTATGTAAAGGCCTTCTTCTGAACATGTCATGTAAACAAAAAAACCGCTTACAGCGATACCGGTTGGCGTGCCCTGGGTATAATACTGCGATACCCACTGTGGCGCCGCCCGATTGACGATATTTATAACCATTAAACCGCTTTGCGCCGCGCAGTATGCGTAATTACCACCGACAGCAACATCGTTGGCCTGGCGCCATAACACCGACGAGGCATAACTGCAAAGGTCGGCATAGGCGCTTACTGCCAGGATTGCTATCATGACTGATATTGACAAGGCCAGCATGCGTTTCACTTTTATCCTCCGTTTTAAAATGTGTAATTATATATTATATCGGCATGTGTCTACCCTCTGATTAATTAATAAATTATCTAAAAACATGTTGAGAATTTACCATAATAGAGGTATTTTGTTATTCATATGAAAATACTTCATTGTCGCAATTGGTTGTTAATTGCCCGGCTTTTTTAGATGAATAATCAAATAACAGGGAGTTTAGATGAAAAAATACGTTGTTATTTTGGCGGCGGTTTTATTTGCCGGCATATCGCTTCGCGCCGAAGACCAGATGCTTTTTAGCGGTAAAATTACCCATGGCGGATTCGGCGCCCCGGTAGCTAAATATACTAAAATCAAAAATCAGAACGCCATTCTTGTCGGAGGCCGAGGTGGCTGGATTATCAATCACGCCGTTGTCCTCGGAATAGGTGGTTATGGGCTGGTCAATGAGAACATAGATAAAAGGGTAATAACCGCAGGACACTCCCGTTACCTTAATATGGGGTATGGCGGTTTCGAACTCGAATATGTAATCTTACCCCATCAATTATTTCACCCCGTACTTAGTGTTTTAGTAGGCGGAGGGACCGTTAATTATGTCGATAAGTATTCGTATGATGATATGGAAGAGGATGATGATGACTTTGATGGTTTCTTCGTGTTCGAACCATCGGCGGGCGTCGAATTAAATGTTATACCGCTTCTTAGAGCAAACTTTGGGATAGGCTATCGGATTGTATCCGGGATCGAATACTATGGGCTGAAAGATTCCGATATCAGCGGGCTCGCCGCATACATGACATTGAAATTCGGAAAATTCTAACTACGAATATTCAAAGTAATTGGATATTCACGTTAATCGGCCTATCTTGCAGCCCGATTAAAATACTGGGCGAACATATTAGAGTTGATGTTTATCTATATTAACAACCATTACACCGGCCGCTGCAAAAATACTTTGGGATATTTATAAGGCAATGCTTAAATCATAACTAAGATATTTCCAGGATTTCCCTTTCAAGCGAAATAGTAATCGTCTTGATAGACGGCTACGGAATTATTTGATTATGAGCCCCCTCAAACTGCCTTGGCGAATCCGAGTAAATGGCACGCAATCGCGGAAAACATTGCATTTTTTATTCCGTGGTTTTAGCAATCTTCCCTAATGCGCGAATTCCTTTTCATATCATGTTTACGCATGATTGATGCCGGTTACGCGTTTTGGGTTCTTTTTATATCATTAAAAAAGGCGATTTGCTTATGGCAAATCGCCTAAATCAACGAATAGAGGAATTGGTTATTTTTTCACTTCTTCCATCAAGTACTTATGCATATGCTGGGCCGCCACTCTGCCATCGCCGGCCGCCAAAATTACGGTGGCGCCGCCTCTGACAATATCTCCTCCGGCAAATACACCTTTCCTGGATGTTTCTTTGGTTTCTTCATTGACTATGATATTGCCCCACTTATTGGCTTGAAGCCCTGGCGTGGTCTGAGGAATAAGCGGGTTCGATGAGTTACCTATTGCCACCACCACCAAATCGACATCCAGCGTGAAATTCGACCCTTCTATTGGAATCGGGCGGCGTCTTCCCGAAGCATCAGGTTCGCCCAGTTGCATCTTGATACACTCCATGGCCTTGACCTTGCCGTCGCCGTTGCCTATAAAATTAACCGGCGCGGTCAGCATCATGAATTGCACCCCCTCTTCCATGGCGTGATGGATTTCCTCTTTACGAGCCGGCATTTCCGCCTCGCTACGACGATAGACTATGTAGGCATTTTTCGCGCCTAATCGCAACGCCGTACGCACCGAATCCATGGCCGTGTTGCCGCCGCCTAATACTGCCACATTTTCGCCATAAATTATCGGCGTGTCGTAATTCGGGAAATCAAAAGCTCGCATTAAGTTCGAACGGGTAAGATATTCATTCGATGAATAAATCCCGATAAGATTTTCCCCTGGAATACCCATGAAATTGGGCAATCCCGCGCCCGAACCGATGAAAATGGCATCATATCCCATCGCGAACAGCTCATCTATCGTATCCATTTTGCCGACAACGGTCGAATTCTGGAACTCCACTCCCATCCGCGCCAGAAAATCGCATTCAGCCTGTACTATTGATTTCGGCAAACGAAACTCGGGGATTCCATATACGAGCACTCCGCCTGGTTTATGAAGCGCCTCAAAAACGGTTACCTTATGCCCCAATTTGATTAATTGGCCGGCGACTGTCAGACCCGCCGGTCCCGAGCCCACTATCGCCACTTTGCGGCCGGTCGGTGGCTCAATATGAGGCAGTTCGATTAGGTTGTTTTCCCGTTCGTAATCGGCCACGAATCTTTCGAGATATCCGATTGCTACCGGTCCGAATTTTTTCCCCATAACGCACACCGCTTCGCACTGCTCTTCTTGAGGACAAACACGACCGCACACCGCCGGCAAGGAATTGGTTTCTTTTATTTTCCGGGCTGCCCCCGCATAGTCTTTCTCAAGTATCAACTGAATAAAACCTGGTATATCGACATCTACCGGACAACCTTTGATGCAGGGTGCCTTTGGACAATTAAGACATCGAGACGCTTCTCTTAAAGCCATCTCTTCCGTCAACCCAAAGGGGACCTCTTTAAAATTACGTTTGCGTTCCTGAGGGTCTTGTTGAGGCATAACTGCCCGGGGGATTTTCATCCTGTCTTTTTTCTCAAGCGGATTGCCCATATTTAATACCTTTTTATCGTTTTCTTGCTTATTTATGTCGGCTGTTTCAAAATCAATTGCCGGCCATAACTTTTTTTAATTCCTCATTGAGCCGGCAGTTTGGATCTTCCAAGAACTTTTTCATTGCTCGTTTTTCCATCTCGCGATAAGCTCCCAACCGTTTTGTCAGAAGGTCAAAATCGACCAGATGGCCGTCGAAATCGGGACCATCCACACAAGCGAATTTGGTTTTACCATCGAGTGATACTCGGCAACCGCCGCACATACCGGTGCCGTCAATCATTATCGGATTCAGCGATACCCAAGTCGGTACGTTATAGCCCTTGGTAAGATTGGCCACCACCCGCATCATCGGCACCGGGCCGATAGCCATAATCATCCCTATTTTTACGCCGTCATCAAGGAGCTTTTTTAAGGCGTCCGATACGAATCCCTTTTGGCCGTAAGAACCATCATCAGTGCAAATATACATCTCATCGGCAATTGCCTTATGTTCTTCTTCATAAAATAGCAGATTCTTCGAACGCGCCCCGATAATCGTGATTAGTTTATTTCCGGCGGCTTTATAAGCCTGAGCGATTGGATAAATCGGCGCGACCCCGATTCCACCACCTATAACACAGGCAATTCCCCAGTTTTCCACATGAGATGGGACCCCCAAAGGGCCTACACAATCGGCCAATTGACCACCGGCCGGCACTGTAGTCATCAAAGCAGATGTTTTGCCGACAACCTGATAAATCACCGTGAGAAGGCCATTTTTTTTATCAAGGCCGGCAATTGACATCGGGACCCTCTCTCCGTGCTCATCGACACGGATAATCACAAACTGCCCAGCTTTGGCTTTTTCGACCAAACGCGGCACTTCCACCCGCATCTTCCAGACTACCGGGCCGATCTGGATATTGTCTATAACTTTCGGCATCGCTCCTCCAATAACGGTTTTGCTTGGATAGAAAATAGTAACTTTAGGGTGAAAATCAAGGGTATTTTAGCTTTTTTGAACCGGCCCCAAACCGTTCCTCGTCATTTCCGTTTTGAATTGGATATTTGGCTTGGACGATATTTCTGCGTAGGGACAAGGCATGCCTTGTCCCTACGCACGGATGACCGCTTAACATATTCAATAATCCGCTAATTAGAGATTAATCTATTTGCCTTTGGGCCGCCGGAATGTTAAAATTCGGCATAAACAGGTGAGTGGGGATTAAGAGGCAAACCAAATGAAAGTTTGTATTATCGGAGCTTCCGGTAAACTTGGAAAATATATGGTACAGCATTCGCTTGACCGGGGCTATGAGGTGGTCGGAGTTTGTCGTGAGAAAAGCGTCGCCAAGCTCGATTCTTTCAAGGGCAAGATGACAATTATCCCAGGCCCCACTAACGACCGCGAGATTATAAAAAAAGCCGTAACCGGATGCGACGGAGTGCTAACGGTATTAGTCCCCTGGGGACGCAATCAGTATTCCACCGGCACAGCCCAGGCAGTTCTCGATTTTGCTCGCCCTAAAGCGCGCCTGATTTTCTCATGCGGATGGCATATCACGCGTGATGGCCTCGATAGATATCCGAAAATACTCAAGTTGCAGGAGATTGCCGCTCGTTGGATCGGCAATATGACTCGGCTAATTGATCTTGATAATCAAATCGAGGCTTGCCGCCGGATTTTCGCCAGCGATACTCTCTGGACAGTCGTACGCGGGAGCGATCTCGAAGAGGGGGAAAGCCAGGGATTACCCGTTTGGAGCCGCCATGTCGGCGATCCGATTTTACAAAGTAATATCACCCGCCGCATCGATTATGCACTGTTTATGGTAACGGCTCTCGAAAATGAAAAATTGATTCGCGAGGCTCCAGCTATTGTTGGATGCCGGACGGCATCCGCGCTTGCGCATGCCCAAATGAGAGAAACCCGACATTAAATAAAGGAAAAGCCGATGACA
>JAAYTW010000170.1 GCA_012517955.1 Candidatus Zixiibacteriota bacterium
AAGATATTGTAATCGATTTAATTTTCGCCCCAAGGATATCGAATATTTCAATATAAGCGTCGTCTTTATCGGATAAATTTCCCGGCGTTAAAAATGCGGTGTATGAGTTAAACGGATTAGGATAATTCGGCCCGATTTCAATATCACCAAGATTTTCTCCAACCTGGCTGTTGATATTCGTGACGGCTTCCGCCAGCACTAACGGCGATGATTGCCAATTGAGATCAACCGCTCGAATTCCTATTATGGCGTCAGCTCCAAGATTATGGCGGAAAAAATGATTAAGAGTCCCGCCTATAAGTATCGTATCGCCGTTAATAATCGCGAATATCTGGAAATAACGCAAATCCGGCGGGTCGTCATAATCCCAACGGATAGTATCGTTGGCGACGGCAATGTTCATAGGGGGCCGGGGCGCCGCATCCATCATTCGGTAAAACACCTCCTCGTTTCCAGGATCCCAAGGATGGATTCTATTGCTGATATAAATAATATGGGTATTGCCAAATTTATCACAGGCTATCACCGGCCGTTTTGAAAAATATCCCCCTTCGGATACCCTGAATGGTTCCCCAAGCGAGTCCATTTCGGGATTAAATCTCTGATAATAAACCTGGCTGGTTGGTTCGTTTCCAGGTTGTTCAAAGGCCAATTCGATCGTTCCGTCAGGATTGGCCGCAACGCAAGGATATCCGCTCGATATAAGCGTATCCCCAAGTTTCATGGGCAATGACCAGGCTCCATAAGATTCAGAAAAATATCTCATTTGGGCCGATTCCTTTACGCCATGATTGTCATACACGATATAGATATTCTCCCTGCCGTTCTTATCAAGCCGCCGGCATATATAAGGGAACTCCTGGCTGACAACCGAGTCGATGGCAATCACTTGATAATCGGAAATACAATCATCGCTAAAATTGATTTTAACAAAATTGATTTGATATATCGACCTGTTTTCCGGCATGCAGGCGAATACAAGATATATAGTATCCTGCCTGGCCCATACCGCCGATAAGTTTTTGGCGTAATAACGAAGCCCGACATTCGGAAGCGGAAGCGGAATTTCTGTCCCTTGCCATTCGTGGTCGATTGAACGGCGGAAAAAAATCGGCCGATAAACATCCAATTCATCGCCGATATATGGCCAGAAAGTGATGGCTCGATGCCCATTGGTGGCGATTGTGGTTTGCCATCCGGTCGAATTAAAGCTGAGTGAATTCCCTCCGGGAATCGAAATATACTGCGGCGGAAGCCAACATGAAAGCCCTGTCGGGAATATCGTTCCCAGAAGCTCCCCGCCCGATATTCGCTCCTCGACAAACACCGAAATCAATGAGCCATCTTCAAGCGCCCCAACCGAGGGATGGCCGACCAAATCAATGGAATCAATTGGCGAAATGTTGATTTCCTGATTATCCCAATCGTCCCATGATGGGGAAGCGGATTTGCCGCGATAATAAATCGATAATACTCGCTGGTCGCGTCTGTCTTCCCAGACTATATGCACTTTTCCGGTGTTATCACAAGTCAGAGACCAGGGAGTATCTGTGCCTCGGCTGGCCTGTTTGCCGGCGGTGATTGTATTAACCATAGTCTCAGCCATCCAGCCCTGACTATAAACGATAGTACCGGCAGTCGAAACCACAACAATGATTATCACAATCCCGAAAATACGACGCATATTTATTCGGGTTCGGCAGCCAGTTGTCGATTTTTCAGTGGCGTATAATCATGGAGGGCGCATCTCTAAGTGCAATTGTTGCAGTCTGAAACCTGCTTTTCAGCATGAGGGGAAAAAAACAACTTTATTACACATATCATTATTTATGTTATATCATTATCTATCTTGCTAATAATCAATAGATTATGATTGGCGCGGGTTTGCCCAAGAGTGCCTGGATTGAATTTGATTGCCAGCCGGCCGGAAATATGTTTTAATGAAGTTTATGTTAACGGAAAAGTTTAAGAAAATATCGATACTAAAATTTCCGAAAGATGAATTGTATGAATAACCGGGAAAGATTGTTAGCTCTGTTTTTAGAAAAGGCCGTCAAGCGCGGCGAGTTTGTTTTAGCCTCCGGCCAGAAATCGAATTATTATATCAATGGAAAATATCTGGCTCTGGATTCGGAAGGATTGGCGCTTATGGCCGAACTCATTTTGGATAAAATTCAAGGACTTGGCATTGAGGCAGTGGGCGGTTTAACTCTTGGCGCCGATCCGATTGTTGGCGCGGTTATCGCGATTGCCCATCAGCGCGGGATGCACTTGGATGGGTTCATCGTTCGCAAAGAACCCAAAGGGCATGGAACGCGTAATCTTATCGAAGGGCCGGTGCGGGATGGCGCGCGCGTGGCGATAATCGAGGATGTTACCACAACCGGCAGTTCGGCTCTTAAAGCTATCGAGGCGGTCAAGCCGCTGGGCTGCACTATCGCCAAGATTATTTCGCTGGTCGATAGAAAACAGGGAGCATCCGAAAACTTCGCCGCCCAAGGATATGTTTTCGATCCAATATTCAACAAAGATGAATTAGGCTTATAAACGTAAAGCCGGATTCAATAATGAACCCGGCTTTTTATTACGTTATTTTTAGATTACCTTTATTGATTGAAAGCCCGATCGTGGAACTTTAGGACTTCCCGAAGCCTGTCATTCACGAAATTGACATGCCCGGCGGGGTTTCCTGTATAGCCTGTATATTCGATATAACGGGCATTTAAGCCTGCATCCGTCAGCAACTGATAAAAGGCGCGATTTTGGTAGTGCAAACCTAAATCATCGGAATCGCCGCAATCAAGATATAACGCTTTATCCTGCAACGCGGCGCTCCCGCCCATCGCGAACCGGGTAGTGATATCATTAGCCAGCCACTTTGTAGTCCAAGGGGCTGCAGTGGTATCCACAGTCCCGTCAATCGCAAATGGTAGATCGACGCCAACGAAACCAGTGGTATTTACCAAACGATGGAATAACGCGGTGTCGGGATCTATTACAGAGTGGGGTGAGAAAGCAGCGGCCATCGCGAACATCATGGACGTTAATCTTTTACCGCGAGCTGGTGCTATAGCGTAGAATCCCGCCGTGTCCCCCGGCGTAAATCCATTCTCGGCGAACACCGCTGGAATCAAAGGCAGCAATCCTCTAAATGACACCGGAGCCGACATGGCTGAAACCGAGCCAAAAAGATCCGGATAATCCATGGCGATTCGATAGGCTCCATAACCACCCATTGAATGCCCCGAAATCCCTTGCCCGGCGGCGGTTTGATTAACTCGTAAATGGGTGTTGACAAACCCCATGATATCGTTGACTATATAATCTTCGTACCTACCGGAAAACGATTGCATCAAGGCCGAATCAACCGGCGAGTTTACATAAAAGCTTCCCCCAAAAGTATTATCAGCGTCTGGAAGAATTACGAACATTGGGGAAATTTCGCCAGATGTAATCATCTCGTCCAGAAGGTTTTTAACGTCAAACAAGACATTGAAATATCTATAATCTCCCCCATAGCCATGCAGTAAATATAATACCGGCAAAGTTTCTCCAGCGGGCAAATCTACCGGCGGCGTATAGATATAAAAATCACGGCCGGTCACCTGGGGAATTATACATGAATCCAGACTGGCAATAGAATCCAAATGGGCGGTCCATAATATACCCAACTCGCTTGGCTTCGATTCGACCGGGTTGTCGCGTTTGGAACAACCAATGAAGGCCGCCAGAATTAACAGTAAGAAAATTATCTTTTTCATCTATGACCTCCCCGGTTAAAAGCTGTAAATGAATGAAATGAAACTAGCAACAAAGTGCTCTTTGTATGAGCCTGGATAGTTATCACTGCTAACGCCGGATGATGATTGAGTAAGCGTGTGCTCGGTAACATCGCGTTTGGCGAAATGGACATATTCGAGCGTGTACGCGGCTTCCCAACCGCCTCTAAGCTTATAAGCGATCCCAAAATTGCCGCTATATTTTGTACCGACATCCGTAATTAACGGCGTGAAATATTTATCGGGTATCGGCGAAGGGTCGTAATAGAAACCGGCCCTTAATGTCAACGGTTCGCTGACTTTATACTGACCGCCGAGACTGAATCGGAAAATATCATCATACGCGGTGCGAATTACCACATCGTTGGCGGCGCTGGTGTCGATAGGAGACTGGGTGCCGTCCACTTTGATAACGATTGAATCAAGTCTGCTCCAGAGCGTGTAAGTCAAATCGCAGGTAAGTTTAAGTTTGGGATTTATATCATAGGCGAAACCTATTCCCACGTCTGCGGGCAACTTGAGGTCGCCATGAGCGTCTCTTTCCCAACCCGTAGCCCTGCCATTGTCAGGGAACAGGAAATTAATCGATACCGAATCGGCGTGGCCGGTAGCCTGGGAGAGCAATTCTTCTTTACGAGCGGGATTGTTTATGCCATACATAGTATATTTGAGATCCCCATCGTCGAATTTGATAGTCGTGGGGGTTTTCCCGGAAATACC
>JAAYTW010000171.1 GCA_012517955.1 Candidatus Zixiibacteriota bacterium
CTCCCAAAACGTATCAGCCTTGGCGACTTCGGTAACAACCTTATATCCTTTGGCTTTTAGGATATTTATCAACCCAATAGCAATCTCTTTCTGCGATTCGTCGGCGTAAAATACCGCAGAACGGTATTGGTCACCGACATCCGGCCCCTGGCGATTAAGCTGGGTCGGGTCATGAATCTCAAAAAAGAATTTCGCCAGCGTCTCGTAATCGGTCTTCGATGGATCGAAAATGATTTCGACTGTTTCAGCGTGGCCGGTGTTTCCCTCGCAGACCTGCTGATAAGTCGGGTTTTTAGTGTGGCCGCCCATATAACCCACGCGAGTGGAAATCACTCCGGGTATATCTTTAAGAAGATGCTCGGTGCCCCAGAAACAACCTCCGGCAAAATAGGCTTTTTGAGTTTTAATATTCTGGCTATCTGGTTCAAAATTCAAGGATATCGAATTTACGCAATGGCGCGTGTTTTTTGGGGTGAACCCTTCGCCTTCGAATACATGCCCCAGGTGAGCCCCGCATCGGGCACAGGTGATTTCAGTGCGGATACCATCGGCATCAGTTGTGCGTTTAACTGCGCCAGGGATAGCGTCATCGAAACTAGGCCAGCCGCAGCCGGAGTCGAATTTATCGCTCGACTTGAACAGTGGCGCCCCGCATCTTTTGCAAAGATATGTGCCTTTTTCATCGAATTTATAATACTTGCCGGAAAAAGGTGGCTCGGTACCTTTGCGTATAATTATTCGCTCTTCTTCTGGCGTAAGTTCATTATAAGACATAATATTCTCCTGGGCCGTTATTGTTGACTTAATTGTAATTAACACGATAGCCAAAGCAATGGTTGTAACAGCCGAATAAGATATTTTAAGTTTTCGTTTTTGTAGGAATTCGATATGCATATTCGCCCTTTTTCAACTTTCCATTATGTATGATAATACAGAAATTAATGAAAATTAGTTCCGGCGGACTGATATAACGAATCGGGGTTGCCATAATTACCTATTATCTTCGAAAGTGTTATGTTATTTATATTGAATTTATCAGAAATTTAACTATATTGCTCATAGACTTCGCAAGGGTGGCTAAGGGTTGTTGAGATGTGTATTTTTTTATGCCATCAGTAAATTCCAAATTAACAGAAAGGGAGAATATGAATCACAGCAAAATCGTTATTGTTTTATTGCTGTTGTTCGTCTTGGCGGCGGTTGGTATGGCAGGGGTAATAGACCCCCAGCTTGAAAACCAAATCAGATCCGGCAATAAAACCGATTATCACAAGGTAATCGCGATGATGACACAGCAGGCGGATATCTATACTCTGGATCAAAGTCTGTTATCATCTCGCGCCACTCTTGCCGAAAGAAACTATAGGGTAATCACATCGCTTCAAGAAGTGGCCACCCGAACTCAAGCAGACATAAATCCAGCGCTCCAACAACTTCAAAGCCAGGGACAAATCAAAAATTATAAAAATATCTGGTTGGCTAACATGATTGCGATGGAAGCTACAGAGACGGCTATTCGAGAAATCGCGGCCAAACCGGAAATCGCGGTTATCTATTCTGACCTTCCGATAAAAAACATTCAGCCGGTCGAAATGAAACCAGTCCAGCCGGACCACCTGATAACATCACACGAAATCGGCCTGGAACGGATTCATGTTACGGAGGCTTGGGCGGCCGGATACACGGGGCTTGGCCGGGTAATAGCCAATATGGACACCGGCGTTGACGGAAACCATCCGGCCCTAGTCGATAGATGGAGAGGCACTCACGGAGGCACGCCGGCCAACAGCTGGTATGACCCATATACAACCGGCTGGACATACCCACAGGATTCCGGCTCGCATGGTACTCATACGATGGGGACTATATGCGGAAGGACTGCTGACGGAGATACTATCGGCGTAGCGATTGACGCATTATGGATTGCCGCAGCCGCGATTGATAGGGGCGATGGTATAAGCGGAACGATTTCCGATGCTATATTATCTTTTCAATGGTTTACCGACCCGGATGGCAATCCCGCCACTCAAGACAATCCCGATGCTGTTGGTAATTCCTGGGGCATTCCGGATGGTTATGGTTATCCCAATTGCGA
>JAAYTW010000172.1 GCA_012517955.1 Candidatus Zixiibacteriota bacterium
CAGCGATAAAAATGACCGCCGCAATTAAATAATCTAAACGTCTCTTCACCTTAAACTCATCGGTTTTTTTTGGAAATAATCAACCAAATAAAAAAAGGCCAGGAATCATCAACTCCTGACCTCTCGCTCATGTCAAAATCGATTATCTTCGGCGAATCGAATCCGGAGCCGAAAACTGCGATTGTTGTCCGCCAAGATCCCTGACTTTGAGCCAGTAATAAAATACCAGCGTTGTATCGACATTGTTTTTCACGATATCGTAACTTAAACTGCCGCGGTCGTAAATAAAAGAAACCGGCCGCGCCGAACCGCTGGATGGCGATGTATTTTCGAAAACTATATAATCAGCGAAATCAGGAATCTCCGAACGCGACCAACCAAGCGTGGCGGTTAAATTGGTGACATGCTGTACCGTATCTCGTACGTAGTTTATATTGTTTATAAAACATGAGATTGTCGGCGGCTGAGTGTTTTTTAGATTAACTCGGATGGTATCCGAATCGCTGGAGTCTCCATAGGTGCTTATAAATCTCACCATATAATAAATCGGCTGGGTTATCGTATCGGGCAAATTGGTCAAACCGATACTATCAGTATATGAGGTTATCGTTGCGTTCGTGATGTTGGAAATCAACGTGTCAACCGCGGCCGAACCCCGGCGGCGGTAAATCCGATAACTAAAGAAATCCTCCGATCGAGTCGGTGTCCAATTCAAATTGATTGTTTGATACTGGTCAAGCGGCTGAATAACCTCCAAAAGGTCAACCGGATCCGCAAACGCCGTAATTATCGAATCTGATGCTTGCACGGCCGCGCTGTCTTGATTCTGGTCACGGAAACGCGCATAAAAAAACGCTATCTCACCATTGGCAATATGATTGTCAAGGTGTAGGTTCTTCGATGTCGAAAAGGGCTCCCATTGAGCGCCGGCGAAGTTCGGATTGGTGGAAATTTTCATGAAAGATGTTCCGGTTGGGGCCGACAATGTCAGGTTGATATCGCGCGAATACGCGTACACCGCCCCATCTTCGGCGCTGATAGTATACTGATATGCCGGCGTCTGAAGCGTTATATTGTCAGATAAGGCCTCCGATGTGGCGTTGCCTTGGGCATCGCGGAACATGGCATACACCGTCTTAATACCGGCTCCCGATGTCAACAGCCAGGATTTGGTCGCCGCAAAAGATTCCCAGTTGCTCCCGGAAAAATCGCTTGAATTCGCAACCATCATATATCGACAGCCCTCGGGCGCCGCCATATTAAGGGTAACTTCGCGGTTATAGGTAAGGCTGTCGCCGCCATTGATTGAAATCGAAAATAAATTAGGAACCCCCCAGGCAATGGCCGATCGCTTCCCTGAACGTCCCGCCGAATCAACTGCGCTTATTTGGTAATAGTATAATTTACCATTAAGCAAGTTTCTGTCCACGTAGGAATTTACCGATGATGAATCGATGGCGGTAAAAACGGCATTAAGCGAATCTCCACGATAAATCCTATATCGTATTATTTCCGAATCGTCTCCCGGCAGCCAATTCAGATGAAGAGCCTGGTCAGCCACCGTTATAACAAGATTAATCGGCGCGTTCGGCAATTCGGGTTTCGATGGATATCCCGAGGGCGTCGGAATTTCCCGGTCGCAACTGACCGCTAAGATTCCCATAGTCAATATAATCAAAATTGATTTCTTCATAGGTGACCTCAAAACGCCGCCGTTAATTTGATATGGGCCGCCCGTCCATCAAAATCAGCTTTTACTTTCGGCAGCCCCGAAATCAATTTATGTTCCGGGAAAAATATCAACGCGTCTAATACATTATAAGCCCACATGCCAACCGCTATGCCGGCCAGAGTGTTCCGCGTAGTCTCGGCATCATATGCCTCCCGATTCTTCTGGCGCGTGATTTCCCATAAACGACTGATTTCCTCCTCCGTGCGGGCGTTAGCCAAATCGATTTTGGCGTCAAAATAATCGTCGCGCTTCTTGCGAAAATCGCTATCGGCCAGATAAGCGCCAATCCCCGCGCCTATAGTGCCGAAACCGATAATCAAAGACCTGGTCTTCTGGCCGGAATAATACTGGCCCCAACCCGGAATAATCAACGACCTAAGCGAAGCCTTTAGCCTCGTTTTGGGCGATAAATTAAGCGAAAAAACATTATCTTGATTCGGCAATATCAAAATATCCCCGCTCCAGGATTCATAACCGGGAAGCCTGGCTTTAAGGCGATAATTGCCGATTATATTATCGGGAACACGACAAGGCGACGTCGCCGATATTCGATATTCCCCATCCAGCGTCAGAAACGCCCCGGGCGGATTGGTATCGATTGTCGTACGGTGTTCCTGGGCGAACGCCGGAATCGCCGATATGGCAGCGGTCAAAATTATAGACCATAAGCCAAATCGCGACCAGACAATATTGCAATATACTTTTTTCAGAACAATTACCTCCACTAACGATTTTTTATCAAATAAATTTTTCTAAGCGAATGTTTCATTATCTATGATACGATATAAAAACCATTTCGGTTCGTTTTCAATACCTCTGTCAAGATAAATTTCGTAAAACCGTCGATCGTCACATAAAACCCGATAATAATTCCGATGCCGCCTCTGCCGCCAGGTTGGCTTATGAACTCCCCCCGGGAATTTCCAATCCTGCCAGCCCGTCACGATACTTTTTACCGACTTGATTTGCCCTCTCCAGATAAATTCAACCGGCATTCTTGATTCTGAATCGGTTTTGACTTCTATTTGTTCCGAGACAAACAATCCGCGACATTATAGATTATATCGTCATAAAAGGCAAGTCGATTATTTGGTTCCGATAGTATCGACCAATTCCTGTTCCGCTCGAATCAAATTTTCCTCCAGCTCCCTTATCCCTCTTTCGGAAATATTAACGATACCCGTGGTCGGGATACGTTTCAACCGCTCAAATAATTCCCGCGCCCGGACAATTTTCTTATCTCTGATATATGCCTGACACAAACTAAAAAGAGCTAACGCCTGGTCGGGATTCAATTCCAACGCTTTCTCGTAATTAAACTCCGCCGAATCGCTTTTGCCGCTTTGCGCCTGCGCGTACGCCAGTCCTAAATATGTTCGATAATGAGGCTCCTTCTGTAACGATAACTTATACACCTCTTCCGCCTTTTGCCAATTTCTATACAGAAGAAGGTAAGTGCCCAATCTCTCAAAAGCATATCGGCTTCTGGCGGCATCAAGGCCGGCGATATTCTTGTAGCGTTCAACCGATGCTGATTCGCTTCGATTCACGCCTATCCAGGTCAATGTCGAAAACAGCATCAAAACCAGAATTGCCGCCTTTATCCGAATATCTATCCGCTCCCAATTCACTCCAGCAAAAAGCCCCACATGGAATCCTAAAAGCGGCAGGGCGAACAAATCCCAATCTCGTCCCATACCCAAAACCGGATCGGCTAAAAATAAAAATCCCAATCCCCCCAATACGGCCAGCCCATAATAAATCCTTAAATGGATCGGCCGGTTTTCGCCCCCCCGAATATTAAGAAATATCAGTGTCAAGAATGCTGGACTAATTAAAAATAGTTCATTGACTATGTCGCCAAAATGAGCCGAACTAAAAACGGTGTACCCCGGTTCGGATAAATTTCCCGAAATTAATAATCCAGGCGATTGTCGATGAGTTAAGCTTATCCAAGTCCAGCCCCCGACTATCAACGTCAACAGGCTGAGAGTGGTTATCGCCCTTAAGTTTATTCTATCCGACCGTTTATATATCAGGTAAGCCACCGCCGGCAATAAAACGATAAGCGAATTATGCAAAAAAAACGCCAGCAAAAATAGCAGGGCGAAACCCCACGCGTTTCCGCGTTTATAAATTATGTCGTGACCGCAACTGAATATAACCATCAATACCGCTGCGGCCAGCGCATAGCTTTCAACATATCCGAAAAACAACATGATTCCACCCCACCCGAAAAAATACCAAAAAGCGAATCCCTTGTATTTACCGCCTCCTATCTTTTTCGATAAAGAACGGGCCGCGTAAATATATATTATCCCCGCCAGCGCGCTGATAAATTGATAGCACATAATCGGCTTTATTTTCAACGGCTCCAGAAAATTCGAATATACAAAATAATGAATCAGATAATCGAGCGGCTCGGCCGAATGCTGGTTTAAGAAATTTTCCAGCCTCTTATTTTGCAATTCGCCGATACGAAGAAGCCCATCGCCCAGAAGGTTGGTGAAATCTCGAAAAACGTAAAATATAGCGAAAGACAACCCCACCAAAATCACGGCTCTTGGAATCGCCGGTACCCGCCGCGCGTTTGCCGCCCACTTAATGTAAAACCGGTTGATTTTCTCGACCACCTTATGATTAAGACATAGGATAACCAACGCAATGAAAAGCCCGTTCAAAACGATAGCGGCCGGATAAGGATAATAGGCAAGTTGATTTATTCCCCAAAACCGCCCTTGAGAGATAAATCCGAACGCAATCTTGGCGGCGATTGATACCCCCAAACCAACCGCGGCGAACAGTAATTGGCGCTTACTATCCATCCTAACGTTACCCCTCAACAATTGATATCTTCTATGATTATATTTTCGATATGGACGGTTGTCAAACCAACTTGATTATTTTAAGAATAAAAAATTCGGGCATAAAAAAAGGCCCGAAGGCCTTCAAAAGTTTCAATCACGACCCGGCGACTACATCCCTTTGGCCGCTAAAACCACATATATCGTTTTGAACATTATCTTGATGTCGTTCAATATCCTGAAATTATAAATATAGCTGATATCGTATTTGACCTTGATTTTGACATCCTCATCCGATTCATCGTATTTGTGCTCAACTTGAGCCAAACCGGTCAACCCCGGCTTAACCAGCAATCTTCTTTCGTAACCGTCAATCATCAACCGAAGTTTGTCGATAAAGAAAGCGCGTTCGGGCCGCGGTCCCACAAGACTCATATCGCCTTTTAAGACATTTATCAATTGGGGGATTTCGTCGATTCTGGTGGCTCTCATTATAGCGCCCAATCGGGTGATTCTCGGATCGCGCTTAGTCGCCCAAACAGGCCCGGATTGCTTTTCGGCATCCTGTCTCATAGTGCGGAATTTAATAATATTGAATGGGCGTCCATAAGATTGCCTCTGGCGACGATCGATGGCTCTTTTTTCGGTTGCCACCACAGTCGTCCGCTGGCGACGGTCTTTACGGCGACGATTCTGTCCGATTCTTTCCTGACAATAAAAAACCGGACCGGGCGAATCGAGCTTGATTAAGATTGGCATTATAATGAAAAAAGGCGTGGCGATAACTAATCCAACAAGCGAACCGATTATATCGATCGTTCTCTTAATGGCCCACTTAAGCCCATATTCATGATAAACAATCGAGAAAAACTGGGCGACCGGCCGAGGATTTAAAGCCTCCGCAACCAGATTCAAGAAAAGAACGATATTGGCCAAGATA
The DNA here is from genome assembly GCA_012517955.1 of Candidatus Zixiibacteriota bacterium. Classification (GTDB taxonomy): domain Bacteria; phylum Zixibacteria; class MSB-5A5; order UBA10806; family 4484-95; genus JAAYTW01. The sequence continues at coordinate 5,477 of JAAYTW010000172.1, forward strand.
TATTCGCCATAAATATAACTGGCAGTGGCTTGCGCGTTTTTCAACAAACGCGAATTGCCGCCTATCAATACTTGTTCTTCCCAGTATTGATTAAATGGATTGGCTATTGGACTTTGGTATCTCATTTGATTTGTTATTACTTTGGTTTATGTTTTCTCCGCTCCTTACGGTATCCTTTTAAGCAAATAGCCTGCCAACAATTCAACCAACATAATCTCGAAAAAATGCTTATTATTTAGAAACAAACATAAGTCTATCCCAAAGCAATGCATTATAAATCAATACATTACGAAATAGGGAATATAGTAATATGTGAAATATTTCACATGAATTGTGGCGTCATGCGAGTGCTGCGCCAAACCATCAACAATTATAAAACTAATTATGCAGGCAATTGCATAATGTCTGCATCAGTTATGTGACTTTGCTTGTTCTTTATGATAATACTTATATGAATAATATTTTGAGCTGTAATAATATGGAAGAACTTCCTCGATGTTGTTCAGAACGGTCCCCAGCACCCTAACTTTCGAATTGTTAAGCAGATTGACGGCCCGCTTGACAACCTCCTTGGGTGTGGACCCGGCCCGCACCACCATCAACACCCCATCAACCTCGTTGGCTATTATCAAGGGATCCGAAACCGGTATCACCGGCGGAGCATCAACAACTATATAATCGAAATAGAACTTTAGCTCGTCGAAAACTTCATGAAGTTTAATGGGATTCAAAATGCCCGTAGGGCTTCCGGTCACTTTACCGGCGGTAATAATTTTCAATTCCGGTACGGGAGTCGTTTTCATCAAATCTGGAATCTTGGATTTGCCTTCAAGAAGATCGGAGAGACCGTTTTCCAACGGCAACTTGAAAAGCACGTTAATCATCGGCCTTCTAAGATCGCTATCGAGCAACAGAATTTTCTGACGAGTATTTTCGGCGATGGTCAGCGCCAGAAACGATGAAATCAGCGATTTCCCTTCTTCCACCATCGATGATGTAATCATCACCGTTTTCAGGTTCCCATCCAAACCTCGGATATTAGAATATAACCGGCGAAATTCCGTCGCTTCCGGCGACTCCCTATCATAAAAGCTTATAATCGATTCAAGTTTCATTTCAGTATTGCCCTCAAAAGCGTCTTAAGCCCCTTTAACTCGTTCTGCGTCAATTTTAAATTTTTCATGGCCGTCTTATATTCGGGATTCAATTTTAAAGCCCGTTCATAGGCTTCGATTGCCCGATCGCTGTGAAATTGCGTGAGCACGGTGTAAGCCATGCCAAGCTCATTGTAAAGGTCAGGGTAATTTGGGTGGATTTCAATCAGCTTCTGTAGTTTTTTAATATGCCGGATAACCGCTTCTTCTCTGAGCAGGCTGTTTCTATACAAATACTCGAGATGGAACGAATATGATTTCTTGGGAAATCTCACGCCGATAGCCTCGTCATATCCCATCTTGAGCATCTTGAAAGCCGCCGGCAAATCCCGATTGCTCAAGGCGTCCAGACCTTTCTGCAGGTATTCGTTCTTGAACTGTGGATTAAAACCTACGGCCTTGGCCAGCAAACCGGTCGTATTATCCTCAAGGTTTTGTGCCATATTATAATCTTCGCGCCGAATACCGTTGAGAACAAGCGATAGGGCCTGATTATAATAAGCCTCCGCGAAATATACGTTTAACTCGATTGCTTTTTCGAAACTCTTATGCGATTGATAGCATTTGCCCAGATTCAACAAAGCCACCCCCAGATTATTATGATAATCGGGATAATTCGGGCTTAATTGAATCGCCTGCATAAAACATTCCCGGGCCTTTTCGTAATCCTGAAGCTCAAGATAAACCAACCCCAAATAGTTTTGAAGGCTCGAATTTTGATTTGCCGCTTTTATCGCCCTTTCGAGAACTCCAATCGCCTCCTGAAATAATCTTTGGTCGATTAATGATAAGGCCAGTTTTTCCAAAATCGAAGGATCGGTCTCTTCGGCCAATTCGCTGAATAATTCGCTAAGCCGATTAAACTTATCCAGTCGGCTTTTATGATATTCTTCAACAATCGCCGATGGTGGACGACCGTTATCGGTCAATCTGAATTCGATTATATCGACTGGGTTTCCCGATTCGAATAACACACAGCTTCCTTTGCCATTTTTTGGGTCAGCGGAAGTCTGCAGAAAAAATTCTTTACCCATGCCCCGCAACTTGCTATTGAGAGTCAACTTATCCTTCAAATCAGCCATTTTTAATCCTCATGATTAAAATTGCCGCCGCCAACAGAACGCATATCGTCACCCCCGCATATATAAAACCCCGGTCTTTCCTTTTCAAAGCATAAGGCGTGCTGACCCGCGGTATAGTCGCCAAAACCTGAAGTTTCAACGATTCTTGAACTTGCTCCACGGTTTTAAAAGAATCATCCATCATTTCCATTAGCACTATCACGGCCGCGCCTAACGCAATCCCTAATACCAACCCCAATACCGCCATCTTCTTCCGATCGGGACTAATCGGCGATAAAGGTAATGATGCCGGCTGGACAATCATGTATTTCGATTGCGCTTCCACTTTTTTAGCGCTTTGATCAATCGCCGCGTACTGCGAATGTTGCATGAACAAATTGTATAAATCACGGTAACGCGTCACCTCGGACTGTAATCGCTGTAATGCAATCTCAACATCCGGATCACGGCTTAATCGCGATTTTATATGGCCGACGCTCCTCTCAAGAGCCGTTTTCTTACCGTTTAAAAAATCAATATTAACCCCCAATACCAAATATCGCGCAATATATCCCTGCACCGAATTGGGATACGACGAATACGCATTTTTCACATAGCTATCCGTCTCTTGTTCGATTTTGGCCAGAAGCGTTTTGGCCTCCTGATTAAGCGCCACTACCTTGGCGTCCCGCCAGTTGTTCCGGCTCAACAGCTCCGCCAATCTCGGTATACTATTCATCACGTCCGATTTCAAAGCGGCCACCGCCGTCGGAAGCTGGAGCGTCGCCGGATCGATTTTGTTTCCTATCAATAACGCCCTGATATCATTGCGCTCCTGCTCTGATGAGTTTAAATCCGATTCCAACCCTTGTATCGCCGATAGTATCGAATTTAAATTGGCATTAAGCGAGGTTGAATCCTCGGTAACATTGCTTTCGATCATCGCCTGACGATATGAACGCAGCTTATCTTCGGCGGAATATAGTTTATCGCGATATAATGCTATTTGCTCTTCGGTAAAAGAAAGGCTTCCCTGCAATCCCGCTAACTCGTGAGCCAGGTTCTCTTCCAGAAATATCTCGGCTAAAGCCTGCGTCATTTTTTGCGCTTGAACCGGCGAATTGGAAACCACCGACATGACAATGATATTGGTCCCATTCATGCGGACATCAATCATCTTGCGCAGCGATTCCACAAGCAAATTTTCGCTTAATTCAGCTTGGTCTACATCGGGCATGGCTCGCACTTTCTCAGCCACTGCTTTCTTCAGATCCTCCGGTATGCGGATATCCAGTTTGGCAATCAGGCTTTTTAGATATTTGGTTGACTTCACCTGGTTCGCGTAGGCCGTTTGAATGCTGCTGACCTCGACCCATGGCTGCTGCGTTTGAGTTTGCAAATTGCGTTCGACGGTTGGCGGCAAAATCGTCGATTCACTTATTAAAATCGAAGTCGTCGATTGATAAGTCGGCTTCAGGAAAAAAGTCACCAAAATCGCCGCCAGCGGCACCATCGCCATTGGAATTATCAGAAACCATTTCCGTCTGACGACAATCTGCCAGTAATGCCTTAAGTGAAGCTGTTGCTGTTTATTCTCCTGCATTATTATCGAGTTCCCTTACGATTATTGTGGTTGTTATTGTGGTAATGACGGCGGGTAATACTAATTCGGAAATCCGGCTGAACCAACCGTTTCCGCTGGAACGGAAAGGCACAATTATCGTGTCTTCCGGTTTGAGCGTGTAACGCGCCGGACGGCCCGATTTCGAATAATTATCGAGATTGAAATTGAGCACCGATGAATATTGAACATCTTTCATTACCAACCGAACATTCTTCAAATCGGCCGATTCCAGAGTCCCACCGGCCGAAGCTATCGCATCCACGATATCGATATCTTCGCCTAAATCCTTTACGCCCGGTTGACCGACCGCCCCATAGATAAAATATATATTCTTACCCCGGAATGTCGGTCCGCTCCCTATTTGTTGAATCGTACCATACGATGAGCGCGGAATATGAATCATGTCTTTGGCCTGAATTTGAGGCAAACTGGAAATATCTCCGTCCCTTATGGTCTTAAGCAAATCGACATTGATGACCTTAGCTTTCCCGTTTTCCTGGCGAACAATCGTTACTTTAGATAAATCGGCCGAATCGGCGGCGCCTCCCGCCTCGCGAATTACATCCAGAAGATTAGGAATATGCTCAAAACTGTGTTTACCCGGTTGATTCACCGCTCCCGTAAGAACAACCGACTGGCTGTTGTATTCCAGAACCACCACCGTCGCCTGCGATATACCCGGATTATAGAAAGCCATCTGTTTGACTATTTCCCTGGCCAGCTCATTGGTGGTCAGTCCGGCGGCGGTAATATCCCCAATTACCGGCAGCGTGATTTTACCATCCTCGCGAACCCTGACAACTGAATTCAAGTCGGTGGCTGTTTCCTGCCAGAAATTAATCTGCAATCTATCGTCAATTCCGATACGATAAGCTTTTTGGTCCTGGCCATATCCAAAAAGCGGCAAACAAAAAACCAGGATAGTAATTATTCTAAGATTCATCTTTATTCTCCGGTATATTTTCATTTGGGGTAGCGTTATTATTTTTCAAAACCCTCTCCTGAATCGCGGCGCTCCACATCAACGAACGATTGCGGCCTCCGCTTTTAGCCTCCAACAAAGCCATATCGGCGCAATAGATTAACCGGTCAATTGTTTGCCCATCTCCAGGATAGATAGCCCCTCCACATGACACCGTGATAAAACGCGGTTGACCCGATTTGTCGACTACGAATTCATGCTCCGCTATCATCTTCCTTAGGCGCTCGATGAATATCTCGCAACTATCGCGGCCGGTATCGGGCATAATCACGCAAAATTCCTCGCCTCCATAACGGCTGACCACGTCGATAGCCCGCGCGCTCGACAACACCAACCGGGCGAGATTTTTAAGCACCTCATCTCCGGCTTGATGACCATACGAATCATTGATTAATTTAAAATTATCGATATCGAAAATGACCAACGCCAGCTCACGACTATACCTTTTGGCGCGATAAATTTCTTCACTTAACCTCTTATAAAAATACCGATAATTATAAAGCTCGGTCATGCTGTCCGTAAAAGATAACTTTTCCACGAGATCATAGCGGGCGATATTGTCCAAAGCCAATCCCGCTATATTACTTAAACCAGCCAGATATACCAGGTCGGTTTCGGTATACGCTCGTCCATCAGCGCGATCCCCAATCAGCGCCACCGCGGCGACTTTATCGTTTGAATAGATTCGGCTCATCAGCGTATACTTCTGCCCGCGCACAAACGCGTCCGATTTATTCTCCGATGTCATATCGCTTATGGGAAGCGTAATTACCGCGTCCGTTTTTCTATCCATAATCAAATTATATATTTGGGAGCCGGCCGAAAGTTCCTTGTTCTTTAAAGATGATTCGGTCAACTTCCCTATCCTGACGGCCGTAAACGAATCTTTTTGATTAGAAGTAAATATCGCCACTTTTGTCATGCCAAATGTCGAAATCAAATATTCGGCGTAGTTTTCAAGAAGCCTATCCCTACTCGAACAGGAGAGCAGTATATTCGCGATATTTAACATCGATTGGGGACTAAAGCCGTTTCCCGACCGGCTTTTATTATCATCGGCCACAGATTTTCTTTCTCTGTTGTCGCGATGCTCCCTCTCGCGTATCCTCATTTGAATCTTATTGAGGCTCTGGCAATGCTTGTAAAGTTCATACAACTCAGGCCAGAAATATTTGTTAAACTCATCCAAAAGGCAGTATCTGGCCAGCTCCCGGTTCGGGTCCTCGCCCAGAAATAACAGCGAAAAAGAGTCGCCCTTATAAAAATAAACGAAAAGCGAATCGATATTTTCAGGGTAGCCCGCTAACTCCGCCAATTTAACGGCCCGATTTTGACCGATTGAATCGGCTCCGCTCAAGCCACCCTTAATCCGATTTACCGGTAAATATCTATCCTCAATTCCGGAGACATATTCGGATTTAATCGATTGGAGATTCTTGATATTCAAGCCCTGACTCATTATTGGAACAAATCTATCTTTGTCCAGCTCAAA
>JAAYTW010000173.1 GCA_012517955.1 Candidatus Zixiibacteriota bacterium
CTAAAACAGTCAGCCACCCTTATTTTTCCGAAGGATTCCTGCCTTTATATAAAAGCTTGTTCGCCAACGCCGACGAAGTGCTGGCAAATGTGGAAGTTAAGCGCGGCGGGTATATGATTATCTGCAAAGCATCTTTGGTCGATTCGCTCAAAGCTTTGGCCTTATGGAAACATCAAAAAGGGTACTCCGCCAGGATTGTACCGACGACCGAAATCGCGCCAAGCGGTTCGCCGACCAACACGCAAATCTTCAATTTTATCAAAAGCGCTTATGAAACCTGGCAGGATCCGCCGGAATACGTGATGCTGGTCGGCGATATGGACGGCCCGCTTGTGGTCCCCAATTATCCTTATAACAGCTATCCATCCGACCATAAATATTCCTGCGTAGCCGGTACCGATTTCCTATCGGATATTTTTGTTGCGCGTTTGTCTGTGGATTACATGTCGGAGCTTCGGGTCGCGGTATCGAAAATATTCAAATATGAGAAAACGCCGCTGATGCGCGACCCCGAGCACTGGATACGCGGATTCGCTTGTGGTTACACGATGTTCGTCACGGCCCGATTTACAACTTTATGGGTTCGTGAATTGGCTTTGCGTAAAGGTTTTGCCCAGGTCGATACGGTATTCGGTTCCAGCCATGACGCCAGAGTTGCCACAATAATGAACTCCGGCCCGGGATATATCTGGTATAGAGGCGAGGGTGGAACGAATGGTTGGTGGGGCGTTGACTATTCGATATCGGACCTTAATGCTATGCCAAACCATCAGAGACTTGGCGTATGTTCTCCTTTGACTTGTGGCTTAGGCGATTTCTCCGCTAATGAATGTTTCGGGGAAACCTGGATTCGCATGGGACTTAACCCGGACAGCTTAAAAGGCGGTCCCGCTTTCTACGGTGTAACCGACCATTTCACGCATACGAAATGGAATAACCCGATTATGATTGGCTATTTCTTCGGGATGTTTGAACAGGATTTGTATCATTTCGGTCAGGCGGCCATAGCCGGCAAGTTACAGGATTATCGCACATTCCCCAGAAATCTTAGTACTGTTCAACAGTATTTTAATACTTACAACATGCAGGGCGATCCCGAGCTGGAATTAAGGATGAAAATTCCGATTCTTCTAAGAGTCACCCATGCCGATACAATTGACTTCGGACTTAATCATATCGAAGTTAATGTGCTCGACACCGCGAATAATCCGATAGAGAACGCCTACGTTACCTTAATTAAAATGAATGGCGATACTGAAGAAGTATATAGTATCGGCAAGACCGATTCGAACGGTAACCTTGAATTGTCGTTCAACGCGTTGACTCCGGGAACCATGACCCTGACAGTATCCGGTCGCGACCTCTATCCATATCAAGGAAGCGTTGTGCTGGTAAACAGCGAAATAGCGGTTGGGTATGATTCCATGTCTGTCAACGATGATATGATTGGATACTCTATCGGTAATGGCGATGGGATAATAAATCCCGATGAGACAATCGAGTTGTATATCGATTTGAAAAATTATGGAAGCGAGACGGCTGCCAACAACGTCGTAACCACTCTAACATCATTAGATAGATCGGTGGCGGAGGTATTCGATGGTAATCGCTCTTATGGCAACCTCGCGCCCGGAGCCCGTCAGATAAACGAAAATCCATTCATAATTCGAATCAGTCCAAACGCCCAGGATGGCGACCTTGTCAGGCTTAAGCTGGATGTCACCGACCAAAACCATGATAGCTGGTTCTCGGTGCTCGAAACGCCGGTTCAGGCCGCCAAATTCTCGATAAGTAGAATTGCCATTCAGGATGAAAACAATCGTCTTGACCCCGGCGACACGGCTTACATTGTGTTGACCATAAAGAATATCGGTCACACGGATGCCACAGGAATTACGGCTGCTATAACCAGTGATGATGATTATCTGACTATTCTGTATGGCAACGCCGTTTTCGGTGATATTGTAATCGGCGATAGTTCCACTAATACTACTGACACGATAGCCGTCGCGGTCGATCCGGGAATTATACCGGGCAGCAGGATATATTTCTCTCTCAACACAACCACAACGATAGGCGCGAATTCCTCGGTTCCGTTCAGCGTGGCGGTGGATAGCGTGGTGACAACGACCGATCCTACCGGCCCCGATGATTACGGATATTATATTTACGATAAAACGGATACCGAATACGATTTGCATCCCACCTATGAATGGGTTGAACTGGTTCCCGGACTTGGCGGTCAAGGCACGCGCCTGAATTTCGGCAGCGCCGACGATAAATCGCTTCTGGTTAATCTTCCATTCGATTTCGTGTACTATGGAGTTCCTTACAGACCGATAATCATCTGTTCCAATGGATTCATTTCACCGGATACCGATCGTATGGACCAGGGCGGCAACTATTGGGCCGATTTCTTCAACTGGCCGATGCCCGATCCGGGAAATTGCAGAGGACAAATTTCGCCGTTATGGGATGACCTAGCTATAACTTCCTCAGGAAATTACGGTGTGTTCACCTGGTATGATACGGCAAATCATCGGTATATAATTGAATGGGCGCATGCCACTAACCGTAATACAAGCGCCGTAGAAACGTTTGAGATTATTATCTATGACCCAATCTATTACCCGACGATAACAGGCGACGCCGAAATGGTTTTCCAATACAATGCCTTCCTTAACAACGATACGGAGGAAAACTACGCCACGATAGGAATAGAAAGCTGGGACCAGCTCACCGGATTGCAGTATACTCACGATAGCTATTATACCGCCGGTTCGGCCACGATAACTTCAAGTAATTTCGCTATTAAAGTGACTACAAATAACGGCCGGGGCGGCATTCACGGCATGGTTGATTTAGGAGGCCCGGACGCAAAAGACGGCGTGCTTATTTCCACGACGACCGGCCAACATCGATACACCTCCGCCGATGGTTCATATTGGTTGAGAAGCGTTCCTCCCGGCCAAACCAGTATTACGGCCGAATTAAACGGCTACTTCCCGATGACGGTCGACAGTATCGACGTCGTCGCCAATATGACTATCGACAGCGTGAATTTCACGCTCACCAGATGCCCTGTTCCTGATAGCATAACAGCTACCGATACGATGGAAAATAGAATTATTATTACCTGGCACGGCGTATCACACCCGAACCTGGTTGGTTACAATATCTATCGTAGTCGCTGGGAATCCGGCTCATACACGAAATTGAACTCGGCGCCCGTCTCCGGAGAA
>JAAYTW010000174.1 GCA_012517955.1 Candidatus Zixiibacteriota bacterium
AGGTTTTCAAAGACCTTCTGATTTGAGAAAAACGAAAAAATAAAACCCCCGTAAGTCGTTGCGGCACAACGGAATTTGATTCCGTCAAGACCTTCTGACTACGGATCAGAAGGTTGGGGGTTCAACTCCTCCTGGGCGTATTTTTTATTTAGATATCAATTACCTGATTCGACCGCTATCTACTCCTCGGCGGCGTCCACGGACAATAACTGATTGTCGCTGTCCCCTTGAAATAGAATACTAACCTTGTAATGTCGTTCGCTTGAAGTTCGCAGTTGCCGGTAATATCCCCCGGCGAAAAAAACATATTATCGGTTGAATCGTTGTAACACCTGAATGGCGGCAAATCGCATAATCCCTTGAAAAATCTGACTCCATAAGTAACATCGCCGCCAACCAGTTCGCCATCATTATTGAAATCGCCAGGTATATAATCGCAGCTCTCCGGCCGGTTTAAGTGAAAGAAAATCGGGCTGAAATGCTGAAATAAAGTATAAGGATTTCCGCCCAAGCTATCCCGAACATAAGATACCCCTAACACCGAATTTACACCCGCCGCCAGGGCCGCAATCGTATCATTCACAAGCGCTGAATCATTTATGGCCAGTATTTTTATCGAACCAATTTTAACGGGGTACGACGAATGAAAATAAGGATTTGCGGAACCCGTGTAGCCCAAAAAAGAAATGCTCGACCACCCGGCCGCGTTCGGCGGCGAATGCTGCGGACTCCGGCACGAGGTCGAATCGAATTCATACGAAACCTCGCCGCACCACGCGGAATCTATATATGAATCCTGCGTCCCCAAACAAAGGTGGAAACGCGAGATGAAGGCGTCATATGATGTTTGAGCATATACAGCAATACTAGTGGTATCGCCGATTCGGGCATATACAGGACTCCCATCCACTTTCCCGTACCAGATATCAACATGGTATACTGGGGGATTTATTAAATAAAACCTGGGCAAATGAACGACGATTTCATAACCAGGTCCCCCCAATGTATCCCCAGCCGACATGTACCAGGGCGCCGGTTGCCTGAACGGCTCAATTGTCATCCCGCCAAAAGCCGTTGAATTGGTTACCACAACCGGCCATACCAGTGCCCTTGTTGGGGTTAACAGATGCATCCAGGGATTGGGGCTGCCGCCGATATCGGCAAAACCCAAAAATGACCGCGAATGATATCCGGAAGGATTGGGCGGCGAACCCTCCCAGGTGGCCAAAAACGATGCATCATCCCATTGCGTGAAAGGATAGTATAATGAGCCCCGGGTATTGGCCAAATCGGCGCTGATATAGCTGTCATTTGTCACAAGCGGCAATCGAATATCGGCCACATAAGCTCCGGCGCTGCACATAAAATACACATTCATATTGACCGTGTCACCGGGGTGGACATTATATATCGTATCGTTAACGCTTCCAAAATAGACATATAGAGAGTCGGTCGCCGCGGCTGAATTGTACAATACCAGCCCCGTAAATATCCAGAGCGACAACCCAAAAATCAAACAATAACGCCTTTTAATCATACCTGCCTCAAAAATTCCGGCTACTTTTCATTCAGAGCAACGACGCCTTGAATCAATATAACCATAAGCAGATATCCCGATTATGTCAAGAGAATTCCACCGTAGAATCAATAAATAAAACCCACCAAGACTCTTCTATCCAAAGTTAAATTCTTAATTAAGAGATTATTATATAATCATTTGCGAATGGCTTTTTCGGCATTGATAGTCGCCCGGCTGATTTTTTTTGACAGGCCGATATTACTAAAAAAATATCGTGGTTGTTCCATAAAAAATCAGCACCAAAAGGCGGATCGTGTCGACTGTCACGGCAAATTCAAGTATCAATGGGGAACATGTTTTGATGGGGGCACGATGGTTTATAGGCAATTAGGAAAGACCCGCTCGATTCAACAACCCCCCGGCCATACCAAATTACTCCAACAGTAAGCGATTGCCGAATTTTCAGATTGGCAAACATGGACATTAGAATCAGTATGCCGGCGAAAGCGATGCCGGAATCGCCATCAGCATAATAAATAAAACACCTATTTCTTTAA
>JAAYTW010000175.1 GCA_012517955.1 Candidatus Zixiibacteriota bacterium
GCCTTTATAACATTGGCGGGAGTATTCACGGCGCATCGTTCCAGATAAACGGCTCCGTCAAGAGTGGCCAGCAGTTCGCACATCCTAAACGGATAGCCGTTTGCCTCCACAGTCCTGCCGGCCGGCGAAGTGGTTGATTTCATTCCGAGTAACGTTGTGGGCGCCATTTGCCCGCCGGTCATTCCGTAGATGCCGTTATTTATGAAAATAATCGTGATATTCTCCGACCGGTTGGCGGCATGAATAGTCTCGGCCATCCCTATCGATGCCAGATCGCCATCCCCCTGATATGAAAAGACGAGACATTCCGGTTTGACTCTTTTCATACCGGTGGCGATTGCCGGCCCGCGCCCATGCGGCCCCTGGATGCCGTCACAGTTGAAATATTCATCGGCAAACACCGAACATCCAACCGGCGCAACCGCCAGCGCCTTTTCAATCATCCCGAGTTCCTCAATACATTCGCCCACTAAGCGATGGACGACGCCATGACCGCAGCCAGGACAGTAGCGCATCGGAACGTCGGTTAATCCCTTTGTTTTTTCGAAAACTTTATTCATCTTTGTCTCCAATGGATCAAGAACTTTCTGTTTTGAGAATTATTCTCAACTTCTCCCCGTTATCTTCTTGATAACCTCGAAAATCTCCTCAGGTGTAGGAATTCCACCCGCGGGCCGCTTATGAATATCAATTTTGGCCTTGCCAAGAATCGACAATTGGACATCCTCGACATATTGCCCCAAGCTCATTTCGACCACAAGGAAATGTTTCGTTTTATCAGCTAATTTGGAGAAAATATCTCGCGGAAACGGCCAGACGGTTATCGGACGGACTAATCCAACTTTCATCCCGGCATTACGCGCCAAAGCCATCGCCGATTTGCAAATTCGGGCCGCAGACCCGTAACCGGTAAGAATCAGATCTGCATCATCACAATTTATGGTTTCGTATAATGTCTCGTTGGCCGCGATTTCATTATAGATTTTTTCGAGCTCAAAATTAATAGCTTCCATTTTTCCCGGAGCCAAATCGTACGATTTCACCCTTCGCCTCTGGCGACCGGTATTGACGCCCAATACCCATTCTGGTTCAGGCAAAGTCTTGGGATCAATCGGTTCAAAATCAAACTCGACAGGTTCCATCATCTGGCCGAGTAATCCGTCCGCCAGAATCATCGAAGGAATTCGATACTTATAACCAACTTCATAGCACTTGCGCGGGAAATTGGCTATTTCCGATACAGTCGACGGGGCCATCACATATACGTGATAATCGCCATGACCGCCGCCGCGAACCGACTGATGATAATCGCCCTGAGAGGGAGCGATATTGCCTAATCCAGGACCGCCGCGAACGACATTCGCGTAGAATATCGGCAGCCGTGCGCCTGCGCAATATGATATCCCTTCTTGTTTAAGGGATATTCCCGGGCTCGACGATGATGTCATCACTCGCGCGCCGCACGCACATGCGCCATACAGCATATTGATTGCGGCAACTTCGCTTTCGGCCTGAATAAAACGCCCCTCGACCTGAGGCATACGCCATGACATATATTCCGGCACTTCGTTTTGAGGAGTGATTGGGTAGCCGGCAAAAAACCTGCACCCCGCTCTGATTGCGCCTTCCGCTAAAGCTTCATTACCCTTCATTAATTTCTTTTCTGCCATATTCAACCTCATTTCCATACTTCGATGGCCACGTCAGGACAAACATAAGCGCACTGCCTGCAACCGGTGCAGGCCTCAGGCTTTGCCATCATAGCAGGATAATACCCTGAAGGGGCAAACGTTTTTGATAAGGCGATGACACCTTCGGGACAGGCCACGATACACAACTCACAGCCTTTACACCGCTTGATGTCAACTTCTATTTTTGGCATAACAAATCCTCCAATTTCAAGGATTTAATCCTTTGCTTGACATAAATATATCCCTCGTATTGGCCTTATGCAACTGTTTTGGCGAATTTTCATTGGGATAATACAAAAAAACCCACTCGATAATAATCATTCGAGCGGGTCAATTTCTAGAATTATTAAACAAGTGGATTACCCATAATATTCTTTGTAATTGCACTTGCAGATAGGCACCATGTTCTTTTTGTATTTATAGGCGCCTTCGCCTGATTTCACCGCCGATAAAAATAAAGTCGGCGTGATCGGCGAACTGCACTTAGGGCAATTGACCACGTGTTTAACTTTTTTCGCTTTGTCGGCAAACGATTGCCTTTTTGCCATAAATCCTCCGTTCTAACAGTATTTAATATAATATATCAAATAGTATCAGCCAATATATTTTTGCACTCCCAGCTTGAGCCTCAATACGCCCACAACCACTCGTTCGGATTCCCCGGCCAAATCAGGATTATTATCGAACATTTCCAACGCCGCCGCATACTGACCCGATGCGACCAGTTCGTAAAAAGTCCTCAATCGCTCAACTTGATTTGGCTTTTCGGTTAAGCTGTTTAAGTCGCTGGACATAAGGTTCCACCTTGTAACCGCGCTGTTTCATAAAATAAAGGATACTTGCCGCCATGTGGTCGGCATATTCATCGCCAGTCTTTTCGATTGTGTCTAAAAGATATCCGACAACAGTAAATAAATGATCTTCCGGGCGATGAAAATAATCGAGCATTTCCCGCTGATAATTAAGGCTTTCGCGGAATTTCTCTTTAATATCGACATCTTTAATTTCAATCGGGTTTTCAGCTTTTGCGGCTTTCTCGGGCGGCCTAATTAGCTTTAGGCCCATCGGTGTATATTCATATCCGAGCGCCAGGCTTCTTTCCTGAAGATATGCACTGGCCATCGATGCCACTTTTTCGGCGCGGCTTTTCTCAGTCCAAGCGGTCTTAGCGGCCTCGGAATGGCTGTCGGTCCGGCAATAACTGCTTATTTTTTCAACGCATTGCGATACTTCTTGCACCATCTGGCGGTCAAAAACCTCCCTGGGAATCCGAGGTCCTACCTGAGTAAACCAGTCTTCAAGCGCCCGGAACCGATCTTCTAAACGCCAGTAATCCCTGCTGTTCCCAAACGTCATTTGCCGCAGGCGAGACAGTTGTTCAGATGCTTCAAATCGTTTCAGGCGTTTCTTGCCATAAGCGTTGAGAAAATCCCCAAGTATCGAGTCTAACTCAATAAACAACGCCCGAACGCTTGTCGCCATTAGGCTTTCTCCAAAAACCTGTTTAACAAATTAATTAAAGAATCGATTTGCTCCTCAAAAACGGCTATATCGGAAACTGGAATCCGGTCGGTATCATCGGCGGTCTTTTCGATAAGATTCACCGCTAACAGCCGAATAATCGATTTCATCGTCTCGATTGGGTCATTGCTGGAATCACTTATAATTCTGCCGATATCGCGGTGACCATCGCACAAAGCCATTGTATTCCAATCGCCTGTGGTCAATTTCATTTCGACCGGCGTATCGCCGACCATTGTTTTTAATTGAAGTCGCGAAGAGAAATCGGGCAGTTTCTCCTTAAGACGATTCATCTCGTCAGCGCGGCGCACCCCCTCTAAAATCAAGTTTTCAGTCGATAATGCCAGTGTGATATCCTCTTCGGTGGGAAATTTACCGTCATAAAATTTAAACAACCCCCGATCCCAACTCATGAGCCGATAAATCGTATCGCTGATTTGCTCTTTCAGGATAGTCTCGAGCTGGTCTTTACTTACCCGATTTGTTTCGACTAAAATCGCCCCAAGACGTTTGGTCCCGCCCGACTCTTTTTGAATGCGCAAAGTCAGTTCAAGAGTCTTGGGCTCGATTAATCCTTTGGCGATGAGCCTTTCGCCTAATCGATTACGCCTATTGGGACTATAGGCGTAAATAATCTGGCCGTTCCGAAAATAAACCATCACCGATTGTTCATTGCGGTTTATTCCCAGCGTACCGGTGCGTTTGCCGGCCGAAATCAACTGAAATATCTCCGGAACGTTGAATTTTTCTATTCTACCCTGAAGGTCCATTGGGGGCAAATTTACGTCAAGATTGCCCCTAAGGCAAGCAATTATCTAATCCTATAATTGAAAGAATATCCCGATGCCCTATATGCTTGATTAAAATTGCCTACATTAACCACATAAAAAAACAATTGTCCATATATATTTACCGATGGCATCGTGAAAGTCGCGCGCCAGACCCCCAACGAATCCTTTTGGGGCGTTGCCAGCCGGTATCCATAATTGTTGCTGGGTATATAGATAAATACTTTATCAAGGCTGTCCGGGGTTTGATAACGAATAGATATCTCTTCCGATGGGCTAAATTTAAGCATTTCGCCGGGCTCGTGTGTTCCATATACAAATGATGTGTCTGCATGAGTAACCGATGAGTATCTTAATCCGCTTAAGAAAGGATAATTTTGCCCGCCACTAACCCTGGCATCACTTATGGATGTTAACAGCCAACCGCGACGAATTGTATTCGTCCTTCCCCATTGCTGACAGGTAGCCGAACGCGTCATTGTCAGATTGAATTTTACCGAATCCCTTTCGATGCTGTCGGCGGCGGAATTGTACATGATAATTCTAAACTTACCGGTGTCATTTATAGTATATGTAACGTGCCCCTCCATAACTAACCCCACCGGGCTCTGTACCGGATTATCTAAAATGGTAATAACAAGATTTTCGCTCGTATATTGAACATCATGCCATATACATGGATTATTCGGGTCGGGATTGGCCAGAAAAGCAGCGGTATCGGGTATTGCGATTTTAAAAAAATCGAAAGCTGTAATTCGATAATTATCCTGGAATAACACATTATAAATAGCCTCCTCATCCGTCGCCTCTATCGGCGAAACCGGATTTTTCCCCGAACAGGCCATTATCACCAAGCCGAAAATAAAAATAATACCAATTACATGCTTCATTTGCTTTTTATCAACTTTCTAAGCCGGCTTATCTCATCCCTGAGCCTGGCGGCTTTTTCGAATTCCAAATCCTTGGCGGCTTTTTGCATCAACCGCGAAAGCTGAATGATTTGGTCCTCATACTCAAGTTTGCCGACGGCATCGATTTCCTCCTCTGGCGTGGTAATATTGGTGGTCGACCGGGTCTCGGCAAACACCGTTGTTTTCAATATATCTTCGCGGGTTTTTAGTATCGTTTGCGGCTCGATTCCATGAATTTCATTGTATTCAATCTGAATCCTACGGCGACGTTCTGTCTCATCGATAGCTTTCCGCATAGAATCGGTTATATGATCCGCGTAAAGAATAACCAGACCAGCTTTGTTCCGCGCGGCCCTGCCCGATATCTGAATCAGCGATCTTTCCGAACGCAAAAACCCTTCCTTATCAGCGTCCAAAATCGCCACCAAAGATACTTCCGGAAGATCAAGGCCCTCCCTGAGCAAATTCACGCCAATCAGAACGTCGAATTCGGCCAATCGTAAATCGCGGAGAATCTCCACTCGATCGATAGCGTCAATTTCCGAATGTAAGTAGCGCACCTTTATTCCAAGATTGGCCATATAATCCGCCAGATCTTCGGCCATACGTTTGGTTAAGGTCGTGACCAATACCCTGAAATGCTGCGCCGTTGCTTTTCTAATCTCGTTTATTAAATCATCCACCTGATTTTCCAACGGTCGAACCTCAATCCGCGGATCAACCAATCCGGTCGGCCTGATTATCTGCTCCACCACAACGCCGCCGGATTTTTCAATCTCGTAATCGGCCGGAGTAGCTGACACATAAATCGCCTTTTTCACTTTCGATTCGAACTCCTCAAAATAATAAGGGCGGTTATCAAGCGCGGATGGCAGTCTGAAACCGTATTCTATTAAAACTTCTTTACGAGAACGATCTCCGCGATACATACCGCGAATCTGCGGAATAGTCTGATGCGATTCATCGATTATAACTAAATAGTCTTCCGGGAAAAAGTCAAACAGCGTAAACGGCTTATCCCCCTCTTGGCGAAAAGACAGATGCCTCGAATAGTTCTCGATTCCCGAACAATAACCAACCTCTCTCATCATCTCGATATCATACTTTGTCCGGCTGGCTAACCGCTGAGCCTCTAAAAGTTTGCCGTTGTTGCGAAAATATTTCAGCCGCTCCTCCAGCTCCTTTTCAATCGACACTATCGCCCTTTCGATATTCTCTTTGCCGGTTACGAAATGACGGGCCGGATATATCGTCTGACGATTTTTCGTTTCAAGCACATGGCCGCTGACCAAATCGACAAGCGAGATTTTTTCGATTTCATCGCCGAAATAGTCCACCCGGATACTATAGTCTTCGTACGCGGGATGGATTTCCACGATATCACCGCGCACCCTGAAGGTGCCTCTGCCGAATTCGATATCATTGCGGTTGTAGTGGATACGAACCAAATCTTTCAATAAGAGGTCGCGGCGGATGGTTTGGCCGGTTTCTAAAAGAATCATCATGTTCTTGTATTCATCAGGCGAACCCAGGCCATAGATACAAGAAACAGATGCCACTATCAAAACGTCTTCGCGTTCCAAAAGCGATGATGTCGCTCGCAGCCTTAAACGGTCGATATCGTCGTTTATGGATGTGTCTTTTTCGATATAAGTGTCGGTCTGCGGGATATAGGCTTCCGGCTGATAATAGTCATAATAGCTTATGAAAAACTCGACCGCGTTTTTGGGGAAAAACGCCTTCAGCTCGCCGTAAAGCTGCGCCGCCAGAGTCTTATTATGCGAAATCACCAATGTCGGGATATTGAGATTTGCCACTACATTGGCTATTGTGAAGGTCTTGCCCGAACCGGTGACACCCAACAGCGTTTGATGGTTTTTCCCTCTTTTCAGATTTTCCGTCAACAACTCAATCGCGCGCGGTTGGTCGCCCGACGGCAGATAAGCGGACTCTAATTGAAATTTCATAGTATCCTGGGTATTTTAAACACCATCAAAAATCGAAAGAATTCTATATAATCCAGCGTTTATATGCGCCTCAATCCCGCCCTTCAAACGAGGCGAGAATTTCGCCGACCGTGTAATGCGAGCCCGTTACCAATACCACATCGGTCGGTTTGGCGAACTCGAGCGCGGCCTTATACGCGTCACGTACATGCGGTATCACCTGAAAATTGGTCGTGATTTTGGATGCTTCGTGAGCCAACATCTCCGGATCGGCGGCGCGGTCTGACATCGGCTTTGTAAGAATTATCGTGCCGGCAAACCGCTCGACCGTTTGCAGCATCTTTACCGAATCCTTATCCGAGAGTATACCAAACACGACGATAATATTCCGTTGAGGATAAAACTCTTTGAAATACTCCCAAAGTGTCGTCATCGCCGCCGGATTGTGGCCGACATCAAGAATAACATCCGGCTCACGGCCGATTCTCTGTAAGCGCCCCGGCCATTTTACACCGCGAAATCCATTGGAGACGGCGCTGGGCGTGACCTTAATCCCCGCCGTTTCGGCAACCTCGATGGCTATCAAGGCACAAACAGCGTTATCCAGCTGATGTCTCCCCGGAAGGGGCAAACGAAGATTATAATATTTTTGTGAACGCGTCAACACATCGAGTTCCGTTTTGCTCTCGTTTATTTCCTTTATCACATATTGTGTCTCGTCAAATATTGAAATCAACTTGGTCTTGCGAGCGACACAAGTCTGGCGAATCACCCTGCCGGCGTCAATATTCTTGACCGCCGTAACGACTGGAACCCCGGTTTTGATTATCCCCGCTTTCTCCATAGCAATCTGGCTGATTTGCGTCCCAAGTTGCTTGGTGTGCTCAAATTCGATATTGGTGATTACCGAAACCACCGGCGTGATTACATTGGTGGCGTCAAGTCTTCCGCCAAGGCCTGTTTCGATAACCGCTATATCCACTTTTTCTTGACGGAAATAATCGAATGCCAGAGCTGTAACCACTTCGAAAAAAGTGGGATTGATAGGCTCAAAACGTTCTTTATTGGCAGTGAAAAAATCAGTAATGTGTTTTTTACTGATAAGCTTGTCGTTTATCCTAATGCGTTCGCGGAAATCGACCAGATGGGGTGAGGTATATAGGCCGACACGATAACCGCAGTTCGCCAGGATACTCGAGATTATCGCCGATGTGCTTCCTTTACCATTGGTGCCTGCAATATGAATAGTTGGATAGGCCTTATGAGGGTCCCCTAATATCGCCAACATTCTGCTTATATTTGTTAAACCAAACTTTACCCCAAACAACTCCAGGTCAAGTAGATAGCGAAGGATATCATTGTATTCCATAAATTACCTATTTCGGTCCGGCTAAATAATCCAAAAGGGTAATAACAGCCTTGCGCATTTTGCTGCGGTGAACTATCGAATCAAGAAACCCATGTTCCAAGAAAAACTCGGACGATTGGAAACCCGGAGGTAGCTCCCCGCCGATAGTCTGCGCTATAACTCGGGGCCCAGCGAAACCCAATAAGGCCTGCGGTTCCGCGATAATCACATCGCCTAGCGAGGCATAAGATGCCATCACTCCCGCCGTCGTGGGATTCGTCAAAATAGAAATAAACGGTATTTTCATTTTATCGAGCCGAGCCAACAGCGCCGATGTTTTAGCTAATTGCATCAATGAAAACACGCCCTCCATCATTCGCGCCCCACCGCTGCAGGAAATTATAATCAACGGAATCTTCCTCTGGAGCGACCTTTCGATGGCCCGGGCAACCTTCTCCCCGACAACCGAACCCATCGACCCGCCGATAAATGCGAATTCCATCACCGCGAATGAGACCTCGCGCCCATCGATTTTGCCGATACCGCAAATCACCGCGTCATTGACACCGGTTTTCTTGCGCGCCTCGGCAATCCTATCCATATACCGCTTGGTATCTCTAAATACGAGCGGATCGGCGGAAGTCATATTGGCATCATATTCTTCCAATCGACCATCATCCAAAATAAGATTTATATAATCGGCGCTGGTTATTCGAAAATGATAATCGCATTTCGGACAGGTCCAATAATTCTTTTTCAATGAAATAACGGTGATAATTTCGCCGCATCCTTTGCACTTCGTCCAAACGCCGTCCGGGATATCCTTCTTCTCGCCGGCCGCCAGGTCGCGTGTTTTTTTGCGGAACCACTCCATCAGCTTATCTCCTTGACCATTATCAAAGCATCCTCCGTCGGATTGCTGTAATATAATCGACGCCGCCCCGAAATCACAAATCCAAATTTCAAATATAACTTTTGCGCATTCTCATTCGATTGCCTGACTTCAAGATAAATACGGGCGATTTTAAGCCGTTTGGCTTCATCTATAATATATCGTATCATCTTCGCGCCTATTCCTCTATGCTGGAAACCGGGAGCGACAGCAATATTCCCAATTTGCATCTCATCCATAACGAAATAGACGCTGGCGTAGCCTACAACCGAATTTTCCACTTTCGCCGCGAGCGGCAATGAATAATCGCTCGATAAGTCATACTTAAAAGCCCTTTTAGGCCAGGGATCGGCAAATACCGCTTTTTCGATTTCCACAACCCCATCAAGGTCGCTTTCGGTCATTCTTTCAATGACAACTTCCATCCGGAATTATCGCGTCCTTTAATTTCTCAAATATATCGGCACCAGTTCGTCGCGTTCCAGATACATATTCCGCCGCGCGTCTATTTCACCCCGAATCGCCTCGGGTATCGCTAAATTGAAATCATCATTATCACGATAATCAGCGACGCTAAAATCCCGCCTAAACGCTTCTCCTAATGAACGCGGGCCGAAAAAGATGCAACCGCCGCGAGCAAATTCCTCCAATCGTTCGGCCGGGCTGACCATATCTGGGGTCAGCCGCGAAGGGGTATCGCCGGAACAATCAAAAACGGCCCAATAAATCTCGTTGCGTTTAGCATCAAACAAAACCACCACCGGTTTGGCTGAACCGCCTATACCAAACGCCCCCGACTCCAGCGTGGAGATTCCCGTCAAAGGTATATTCAGAGAATATGAATAGGCCTTGGCGGCGGCCATTCCAATTCGCAATCCGGTAAACGACCCCGGTCCCAGAGTTATCCCGATTGCCGTCAACCGCCGAAATTCAACTTGCGATTTTTCCAGGAAATCGGCGATTGCGGTTTGTAATACCTCGCCGTGTTTCAGCCCGGGTTTCAGCAATTGCGAACTCCAACATACTCCATCGTCAACCAGGGCCAATCCAAGGTTTAATCCCGAACTGTCAATTGCCAAAATCATTGATTTGTTCTATCCTGATTTGCCGCTGGTTCTCGTCTATCACCGCAAAGAAAACATCGAACCGCTTGTTGGGCAACTCTTTTTTCGCTTTCTCGGCCCATTCAACTATCACGACCCTGCCCGAATCGATTAAATCCGTCCAGCCGATTTCATCCAGGTCGTTTTCGATTCGATATAAATCGATATGAACAACTTCTATTCTACCCGGGTAAATGTTAACGATATTATATGTGGGGCTATGGGCCTCCACCAAGCAACCTAATCCCCGGCAAAGCCCGCGTGTAAACGCCGTTTTTCCGGCGCCCAGTTCACCATAAAGCCCGATAAAGTCATTAGCCGACAGCCTGGACGCGAAATCGTGGCCAAAATCGAAAGTGTCCTTTTCAGAATGCGAAATCCGGTTCAATTTAGTTAATCCAACCGACAGTCAGTTATTTGCTTTGAAGCGTTACTACGGGCAATATCACTTCATCGAGTGAAATTCCGCCGTGCTGGAAACTATTGCGGTACTGACGGCGATATTCCGACAAATTCGTGGGATAAACGAAATAGTAGTCCTCTCGAGCGATAACATAGGTGGTGGCTAGCCCCCAGGTCGGTAACCGATATTCTTTTGGGTTTTTTATTAAAAATGTCTGTTTCGGGTCGCAATTTAGATTATCGCCATATTTATAGCGCAAATTCGTGGAAGTATCCCGTTTCCCATATACGATGGCGCCGCGGGTACCCAAAACCGAACCATGATCGGTCGTTATTATAATAGTACAATTGCTTTTCGCCAGCTTTCGAAGCATTTCAAATAAATGCGAATGCTCGAACCAGGATTTCATCAGCGAACGAAAAGCCGCTTCGTCCGGCGCTATTTCCTGGAGAATTTCCGATTCGCTTCTGCCATGCGCCAGTATATCGACAAAATTATAGACCAACGACATCAGTGGGGTTGTCGAATATGTTTTTATTTTTTTGGCCAAATTTTGCCCTTCTTCAAAATCCAAGATTTTGATATATTTCGCCTCGTTTTCAAGTTTGATCCCGAGTTTCTTTAGCTGGCGATCCATCAGTTGCCGTTCGTTGCGATTGCGACTGTATTCGTTCGACGCGGGTCCCCAGAGCTCTGGACACAAATCGGCCACCTTATCGGGAAATTCGCCGGCAAAAATCGCGTTGCGGGAAAACGGCGTGGCTGTCGGTATAATCGAATAATAATAATCCCTCTTGATATTAAAATATTCCGCGATTAAAGGCTCAATCATCAGCCACTGGTCAAGACGCATGCAATCAATCACGATAAAAATCACCTGATTGCCGGGCCTGATATGAGGGGCCACGAATCTCTTGACAACGTCAACCGACAAAATCGGACCGTCCCCTTTAATCCAGGACAAATAATTCTTTTCATAGAAAGGCGCGAATTCGGCATTAAACTGGCGCCGTTGGTCAAGATGAGATTGCTTTAGACCGACATCCCTGAAACTTTCAAGCTCTATCCCCATTTCTGATTGACGAACATGGATATTCACCCAATCCTGCCAGGTCAAAGGACCTGACAACAGGATGTTCATCCGATTAAATTCGGCGATAAATTGCTGGGTAAGATGTTCCTCCAAAAGGCGCCTTTTATCTAGTATCTTTTTCACCGCGGAAAGTATCTGGCTCGGGTTGACTGGCTTAGTCAAGTAGTCATCGATTTTACGCCCGATAGCCTGATCCATCAAACGTTCTTCTTCCGATTTAGTGACCATAATCACCGGCAGGGTAGGATTGATTTCTTTTATCTCAACTAAAGTGGAAAGACCGTCCTTGCCCGGCATCATTTCATCCAACAACAGCAGGTCCGGCGCTTTCGCCTTTACCGCCTCTATTGCGTCAGCCCCATTTGATGCGGTTTCGACTTTGAATCCGCGCTCTTCCAAAAAAATTATATAGGCTTTTAGTTGGTCGATTTCGTCATCGACCCACAAGATCGTTCTTTCCATAAATTACCGGCAATTCTATCCTGAATTCGGTTTTTACGTTGGGTTCGCTTACCTGAAGCCAGATTTTTCCGCGATGATACTCCTCAACGATTCTTCTGGCCAGCGTTAAGCCCAAACCCCAACCCCTTTTTTTTGTCGAAAAACCCGGCCGGAAAATCATCTTCTGAATTTCCGGAGTGATTCCCTTACAATTATCATTAACGCTTATGATAACCTTATTGTTCTTGCATTCTGTCTGAACCAGAATTTTGCCCGTTTTCGGGTCAATCGCCTCCAATGAATTCTTGATTAAGTTTTCAATCACCCAGGCCATTAATTCTTTGTTCATCATGATTCGGGGAATCCGGCCGCACTGCTCGATTAATTCGACCCCCTTTCCTTTTCCGGGCAAGCGGGTTTTATAATACGCTACCACTTCTTTGATTATTACCGTTATGTCGTTTAATTCAAGCTCCGGTATTGAGCCTATCTGACCAAATCTGGTGGCTATCCGGTCAAGTCGCAACAAATCCGATTCCATACGGCTGATTATTTCATCGAAATTTAAGTTTACGCTCTGATCGGGCATCGCGAAATTGTCACGGTTAAATTTCAATTTAAGTAACTCGACCCAGCCGGTCAGGGATGATAACGGCGTGCCCAGCTGATGGGCTGTTTCTTTCGCCATGCCAACCCAAATTGATCGTTGTTCGGAACGCTTCATATTTCTGAAACTGATAAATCCCACCAATACGAAAACAGCAATAACCGATAGTTCAATCAACGGCACATACTGAAGCTGATGGACCATCTTTGAATCGCCGAAATGAAGATAATGAATTACCTTCTTTTCCGGACCGTAATAAATCGGCACCGGTTCATTATCGGAATCCATATTGACCAACTGCTTTTTAAGCTTGCGCATCGCTTCCGCGCTGGTATCGTTCTGCGGTACATCGACCGTCCAAAACATCGGCGTCCCCTGTGGATCCGTCACGATTATTGGGAAAGTGGCTTTATTGATTATCTCCTCAAAAATATAATTAATTTCATCACCCGAGGTCGCCTCGCTGGCCGCGTATTGCCATAATCGGGCGTAGGCCCGACTGACCCTTGTGGCATCCTGCTTTAACCCTGATATTATCGTCTGATTATAGTAAACGAAAATAAAAACAATCGCCACCATCCCCAGTGCTAACACCAAGGTTAATAAAGTAGGATAATTGAAATACCGCTTAAATCCCCGCAGCGACGACTGAATCTGCATTTTTTAAATGGGCTCCAGTATTTCTTTGTTATCAAAATACGGCCTTAACGCGTCGGGAATCAACACTGAGCCGTCGCGTTGCTGATAATTCTCCAATACCGCTATCATTGTTCTGGGAAGCGCCAGTCCGGAACCGTTCAGAGTATGAACATAAACCGGCTTAGCTCCTTTTTCCGGTCTATAGCGTAGGTCCATACGGCGAGCCTGAAACGCCTCGAAATTGGAACATGATGATACTTCCAGCCAGGTATCCATCCCCGGCACATACACTTCCAGGTCGTAACATTTGGCCGCCGAAAATGACAAATCGCCGGTGCATAACAGATTCACGCGGTAATGTAATCCCAAAAGCCGCAAAATTTCTTCGGCATCGCCAACCAGCTTTTCAAGCTCATCATAAGACGACTCGGGTTCGACGATTTTTACCATTTCGACTTTATGAAATTGATGGACCCTCGTTATCCCTCGAACCTCCTTGCCATAAGAACCGGCTTCGCGTCTGAAACAGGGCGAAAAAGCGCAGTAATAAATAGGAAGGTCCTCGGCGGCTAGTAAGTCCCCAGCATGTAAATTGGTTACGGGCACTTCAGCGGTCGGAATCAGGTATAAATCCTCCTCAGAAAGTTTATACATATCTTCGGCTAATTTGGGAAGCTGTCCTGTTCCCCTCATTGCTTGCGAGCCCACCATATAGGGAATCATCACTTCGGTATATCCCTGTTTTTTAGTATGAAGGTCAAGCATGAAATCTATCAGCGCCCTCTCCAGACGCGCCCCTTGTCCCTTTAAGGCGTAGAAACCTGACCCTGATAATTTTACGCCGCCGGCTAAATCAAGGGCGCCTAAAATTTCGCCGATTTCCCAATGGGGACGCGGCTTGAATGATAATTCTTTCTTCTCGCCGTGATAACGAACGATTACATTACCGGATTCGTCATGGGCAATAGGCACGCTTTTATGAGGGATGTTCGGTACCGTCAATAAAGCGTTGTCTAGTCCCTCCTCAATAATTTTCAGCTGGTTCGCCAAGTCGTCAATTTTATCCCCTACCGTTCGCATATCTGCCACTAGCGCCGCGGTATCCTGTCCCTGTTTCTTCGCCAGGGAAATATCTTTGCTTACCTTGTTACGCCGCGCCTCTAATGTTTCTTTTTCAGCGATTAGTTCGCGGCGTTTGATATCGAGTTTAAGAATAGCGTCGATATCGCTTTTTTCTCCTTTCGCTGTTACCGCATCCTTTACGATTTGTGGGTTATCACGGATAAATTTCAAGTCAAGCATATGTTTTTTTCCCGTTAATAAACGATTTAACTAAGCCAACCAACACCCAATAGATATCGATTAGTATCGACATGTTTTCCATGTATTGCAATTCTTTTCCGAAATAATTTTCCGAATCGGCGTAATGCCCCGGACCAAATATACCCGGTTTAATAAATTTCCGGCGCCAGAATCCCGGAATCATCGTCAGGTCTTTTTGAAATTGTTGCGGCAGAAGCGGCGCCGTTCCCACAAAACTCAAATGGCCGCCGAAAACCGCAATCAGGGCTGGCAAACCCGGGCTATAGCGGAAACCCGACTTTACTTCGTCGGCGGTCGTAAATGATTTAAAGCTTCTCTCATTAAAATCACGGCCATAAAAAGCGTTCTCCACGAATATACTCCGCCCTCTCACTTTTGCCGGAACCGCCTTTAGTAAGATATAAGGCACCGAGATAACCAGAAGCGCCGCCGATAATACCAGGTCAAAAGCTCTCTTGGCCGCCCATTCCCAGGTCCTAAGAAATTCCATTGAAATACGATAAAATTCCCTATAGTAAAGCCGTTCGACTTTAAGCCCTTTAAAAGGTGCGGGCGGATATCCAATCGTAACAAACTGCGTTTCCAAAAACACCGGAGTGCGAAAAATATCGCTATAATCGTCAAAATCGTTTTCCGACCATATCAATATGATTTTTTCCGTCCGGTTATTTTTAACCAAGCCCGAAAGCTCATTTAATTCGCCAAGATAAGGCAGATTAAGCGAAGCGATTTTCTTGCCGTTAATATAACCGTCTACCTGAAAAGTCTTTTCGGCAATTTGAACTAAATCGCTCAGGCCGGGAACCTCATCCTTGATATATATAATAGCCCGAGGTTTGTATTTGCCTTTCCGGTGAAGCAATCTGACAATCACAAACGCCAGGTATTTGCATACGCCGTCAATCGCTATCAATGATAGCAGGTATAAGAAAATGGGCAATATCGAAACCACGATACTCCCCTCATAAAAAATATTAAGCACGATATAACCCATAAAACCGGACAGCGTTATTTTTATAAGAGCGAACATATATGATGAAAACCGTCGGTCAGGACGGATCTCATAGAGTCCCATCACCGAAAATAGCAACACCCAAAACACGCTTATCCAAAGCGCCGCCGGAAACATTTCGGCGAACGATATATAAACATCATAGTGCAGTATTCCAAACGTATACTTTAAGCTGTATATAAAATAAAACGCGAGGTTAATCGCCATTAAATCGATAAGGAAAAACAGCGTCCTCTCATAAAAGTAAAGAAAATTCCTATACAGATGCACGCCGAAAACCGATAAGGCCAAACCACATACGAAAATCATCAGCACCGACAGTTGACTGCCTTTTATCAAGAACGAAATAACCCCCAGCGCCCCGAGTATCAAATTGATAACCAGAATCACTACGAATGCGTTTTGAGTCTTAAAAACCCATCGAACTAGACGATAAGGAGAACTGTCGGGCGCGGCTACCGATAGCGAACGGGTCTCCCTTAAACGTGAAAAACTAACCAGGGTGATATCGAAAATAGGATAACTCAAAATCAAAAAAGGAGTGGTTAAAAGATAAAACGACCGGTTTTCCGAAAGATAGATAATCGCCATCGCCCCAAAGATAAATCCCAAAAACATCGCCCCGGTGTCTCCCATGAATATCTTGGCCCGAGGCATATTAAAATATAGAAAACCGATTATCGCGCCTACCATAGCCGCCGCCAGAAAAGGTGTATTCGAATCGCCCGCTAATATAAATATCGCCAAAAACGATAGTCCAACCGCCAAGCTCATGCTTCCCGTCACCGCGTCCATATTGTCGAGGATATTAAAGGCGTTCATCATCATGACTAAAAAAAATATCGACGCCCCGAATTCAATTACGGGATGAAATATACCTATTTGAATATTCGCGAAAATAACAAACAGCGCCGACGCCAGTATTTGACCGCCCATTTTAATGGTGGCGCTCATTCCATAACGGTCGTCAATAAATCCGACAAGCGATATCAACCCGCCGCCGACCAAAAATCCACTGGCGACTCTGCTCCAGGAAATATATCCCAACAACGACGCGGCTATCGATGCGACCAACACAGAACCGCAAATCGCCACCCCTCCCAACACCTGCGTCGGGTTTTTATGGATTTTATCTCGATAGGGATTGTCAAACGCATTTAAAAAATGAGAGAGCCATATGGCCGCCGGATGTAACAACAGCGATAAAACGCAAGCCAGTATAAGTATCAGAATCAGTGACATTATTGCCTATAATAGCTTATTATGTCTCGTATCGTTTGTTCAAGCTTTATCTTAGGCTGGAATCCAATCAAATTTCTGGCCTTGGTTGTATCGGGTACTCGTTTACGCATGTCTTCGAATCCTTTTTCGAACGCCTTATCATAAGGAATATGGACTATTTTCGACTGGCTTCCGGTCATCCGCTTCACCATCTCGGCAAGTTTAGCGATTGAAATCTCGACGTTATTGCCTATATTGAACACCTCGCCATAAGCCTTAGGAGTATTAATCAAAGTTATCATGGCGGGAGTGACATCCCGAACATCGCAAAAACTGCGCGTTTGCCTGCCGTCGCTGTATATCGTGATATCATGCCCAAGCAATGCCTGCTTTACAAAAGTCGGGACTACCATGCCGTACCGACCGGTCTGTCGCGGGCCAATCGTATTAAACAATCTGACAATGGTGACCCTCATTTTTTTTTCATGGTAATATGCCAGCGACAAAAACTCGTCCGCCGCCTTGGAACAGGCATAGCTCCAGCGGCTTTTTATCGTCGGACCATAGACGGAGTCATCGGTTTCCCTGAAAGGTGTTTTCTCGTTTTTGCCGTATACTTCCGACGTTGACGTTATTAAAATCGGCCTATCGTAACGATTGGCGTACTTCAGCACGATACCGGTGCCGAAAATATTCGTTTCGATAGTATCAACGGGACGTTCGATAATCAGTCTCACCCCTACCGCTGCCGCCAGATGAAAAATCATATCGCTGACAGCCACCAAACGCTCCATCAGCGGCTCATCCATAATAGAACCGACGACGAAATTGAAATCCGGATGTTCCCGTAAACCTTTAATATTATCCAGGCTTCCTGTAGATAAATTGTCTATAGCATAAACCCGATAACCCTGGCTAAGAAGTTCCTCGGCTAGATATGAACCGATAAAACCCGCGCCGCCTGTTACCAGAGCGGCTTTTTTCTTTTTTGGCGTCATTTTTTTATTATCTCCACGGCTTCATAAAGATCTTCGGCCGTATAATCGGCCGTTATCGCTAAAGCACCCGGTTCTTTGCCCGCGTAACCCGTCAGAACCAATATTGTCTTCGCGCCGATGTTTTTGCCGGCCTGTATATCGCTGCTTTTATCGCCGATAACCCATGAGCGGGAATAATCGATATCATACTCGAGCCGGGCAAGATCAAATAAACCCGATTTGGGTTTTCGACAATCGCAGCCATCATTAGGTCCATGAGGACAAAAATAGATTTCATCGATAGGCGAATGATTAGCGGCTAAATCGGCTTTAAGCTTGGAATTGAAATCTTCCACCTGTTCATAGGTAAAATACCCTCGGGCAATTCCGGATTGATTGCTTACTATTATCCTCAAAAAAGTTTCCGGAATATTGCGGATAGCATCAATTGAGCGTTCGATAAAGCGCGCTTTGGAATAATCAATTAGGAATTCGTCCTCTTCGATTATAACGCCATCACGATCCAGAAACACCGCCGCCCTTTTCAGCATACAACCGCCGCAAATTGATTTATCATCATTAGTTTATTTGCGCACGACGACAAAAAAGCCTTTGCCGCCATCCCAAAACTTACCATGATGGTATTTATACAATTTCAAGACCGGAATTCCAATATCTTTTTACCACCACGATCCTAAGGGCAAGTAAACAAATTAATCTATAGCCCCTTAATATCGTAACTCCAAATGTGCTATAACCTCGATTCTTCTATAATCTTAACCGCTCTTTCGGCGATTATTGAACGAAGATACCGGTCGGCTACCAATATCTTACCGTTCTCGCCCATCTTTTTACGAAGCTCCGGCGAACTCGCGAGCGTTGTCACTGCTTCGGCAAAAGACCCATCTATGCGCCAAGAAAAATATAAACCCGTTTGATTATTTTCCATTATTTTTCGGAGCTCACCATCGACATTAGTAATTATCGGTTTACCGACCGCCATACTATCGAAAAACTTAGATGGTATAGCGCTGTTAAAGAAAGGGATTTCTCTTAAAATAACCATCAAAACATCGGAGGCGTATAAATATGGGATAACCTCCGCTTGCGACATCGCCTCAAAAAACCGGACATTTTTAAATCCCTCTCGCTTAAAACCCGAAACCAAATCGGCTTTCTGCGGCCCGTCTCCAATAAAAACAAATTCTATATCATCTCGCCGCACTTTAGTAATCTGCGGCAAGGCCGCTAAAATGTCCTGTCCCAAACCGATTATCCCCGCGTATGTTATAACGATTTTATTCGTCCAGCCATACCGTTCTCTCACCTGAGCAACAGAACCTTGCCAGCGCAAAATTTCCTCGAAGGAACCGTTATATACTATCGATGTTTTATCTTTGCCGCCGCGTTGCTCTATTTTGCTTTTAATCCCCTCGGAAACAGTAAATATCCGGGTTGCGTTCTTGTATAAACCCCGCTCAAGGAAAGCCCCCCACTTCATTAGGCGACCGCTGGAAACCGCCTCCACTTCTTTTGCCGTATCCGGCCATAAATCCCGAATATCGATTATAAATCGCGACCGTTTAATAAGAGCAGCTATCATCGAGCTATAAGCGAAAAATATCGGCGGCGATGATACCATTACCACATCATGGCGGCGAAGAAGTATAACCGCAAAAAAAGACGAAACCGCGAACGATATATAATACAACATACGCTTGATATTGTTCTTAACCGGAAAGGTCATCACATAAGTATTCACAACCGTATAGCCATCCCGTTTTTCCCGCCGGAAAAGCTTCCACTTATCCGCTTTTCGCAATATGCCGGTTGGATAGCAGGGAAATTCGCATACTACTGTCACCCGATGCCCCCGACGGACCATCGCCTCCACAAAAGCCGATACCCGATTTGAAGGCGCCCCCGGCTCGGGCGGGAAATATTGAGACACCACCAGGATGTTCATGTATTGCTTTGCCTTTTACAAATAATTTCCCTATACAACGATTCCATCATGGCCGCGTTTTTGCGCCAATTATATAGCTTTTCCGCTCTTGCTCTCCCCTGCCTGCCCCGTTCGATTCTTAGAGCCTCTGACAAAATATATGGCTCGATTCCTTCGACTAACGAATCGATATCGGCCGGCTTGACGATTGTTCCGGTTTTGCCGTCATCGACCACTTCCGCCAACCCGCCAACACTCGTCGCCACCACCGGTAGGGCCGTTGCCATAGCTTCCACCGCCGCCACGCCGAATATATCGCCTTCCCCCACCGATGGCATCACGAAAATATCGAAATCGCGTATCCTGACCGCAACTTCATCGTTAGGAATCGCCCCCAGAAAAGTCGTTGAGTCGTCTATACCCAGGGATACGGCCAGAGCTTGCATCTTTTCCCTCAACGGCCCATCGCCTATAAGGGTCAGCCTGATATTTGGGTGTTTTTGCCGAAGCGCGGCGAACGCCCTGATTAGATACTCAAGGCCATATTTGGGAGTAAAACTGCGCGCCGTCCCTATAACGATACTATCATTTATCGATTTCTGGGCCGGTTTGAATTTATCCAAATCGACGCCGAATGGAATTACTCGTATTTCTTTCCGATGCTCTATAAGGTCTAGGGTTTTATTAGCAAGCATATTACTTGTCGCCGTTACATAATCAGCCCGCATTATTGTGTTCTTTACAACATACTTATGTACAGGTGATTTACGAGGGAACTCAAGGATATCATCTCCCCAAACCGATAACACGAAAGGATGAAATCCAGTCAGGGACGCTACTAATCCGCAACTGGAAGCGTAATGGGCATGGATTATTTCTGGATTAAATTCCCGAATGAGCTTTTTAATCGACCCTGTTTTAAGAAAAACCAAATTTCTATTTGCGCAGGGAATATGCCTGACATCGGCGTTTGGGACAGGCCTGGGCGGATAAAAACTCGCCAACATCACCTGATGACCGGAATCGGCAAAATGCTTAACCCACTTAATCGTGTGAATGGATTGTCCGAACGCGACGAATAGCAACCGCATTATACTTCAATCACTTTGGATTTTATCTTGCCATCCCAGAGATCTATTAACACCGCCAACACGTCTTCTTTTTTTAGTTCGCGCATACAGGATATATGGGAACAGGAACGCCCGGCGTTTTTGCGGCAATATATTTTGTCTGGTTTAGGAGCGCAGCTGATTTTTTTCCGCAGAGCAATATTAATATCCGACAAATATGCAATTAATCGGGGATTGGTAGGACCAAATAGAGTTAGGCTCCTGATATTGGATGCGGCTGCCAGATGTGTACCAACCGAATCTACCCCAAAATGGATTTCAGCTCGCGAAACGACTGCGGCGCTTTCAATAATACTAGTATTACCTATCAATATATGATAATTAGATTTTACATTATCTTTTATATAATCGATTATTATTTTGTCTTTTTCACCGCCCAAAAATACAGGGGTTAAATTTGAGTAAAACGAAAATTCGTTAACGACCGAAACAAATCGATCCAATTGCCAATTTTTGGCCGTCCAGCCGGCGCATGGAAAACACGTAAAATACCGAATATTACTTAACTCATATTTGGATAAGGTCCTGGTTACCAATTCGTTTGAGATATTGAATTTTGGTAATATATCAGATTCATTCAAAATAGAAATGCCGAATGGCTCAAGTAAAGTGAATTTTTTCTTTACCAAATGCCTATTATAATCATATGGAAAATCATAATGATACAAAAATCCAAATCCTTGTTGGTTGCGCCCGATCCGTATCGGTATATTTGATAAGGATCCAACCAACGCCGAAAAGGTGTACCCGGAATCATCTATGTAAATATCATAACCGGCCCGCCTGATTTTGTTGATGAATCCTTGGTGTACATTTTTCGGAAAATATTCCAGTAACGCCCCCAACCCGTGCAAATTGAATTTGTCATAAGATTCAACCTTATCGATATCGGGGCACAAATCCGTAAGAGGAACATTATACTCCCTAACCCAAAGCGTTATCGACGATTTCGGAAAACGTTTTCGTAAGGCCCGAAGAGCCGGAAAAGTCAGAACCAAATCACCTCTGAAAGCCAGAGAAACATATAGTATCTTAGGGTTCTCCGGGATTCTTTTCATCGCCCTATATCTTGCCACCAATAAGAACGGCTTAACAAATATAGTTCCACCCAGATGAATAATAAACTTTACTAAGGCCGTAATATATTTCTTAATCAACATGATATATCCTGGGCTAATCCCGCCAACGAAAATTAATAATGCTCATTCCAGTAATTTTCAACCGGTTTTCCAGACCAATAAACGCAATCGCCGCGATCACCCCGGCCACAACCAGCAACGACAGCGAATGCAACCCAACTAATCTGCGCAATCCAAAATCAATTATCATTATCATCGGAACCATCATTATCCCGGCCAAGCCCGATTTCCATAATGGTTTTATACTTTCCTTGGAATATCTGATTCCCAATTTATCGAACATATAATACTCAATCATAAATACGGAAATGGCCGACATCAACAGCGTACCGCCTCCTATCGCCATTGCCCAATGGGTTTTTATAAAAATCATTCCAAAAACCATTTTTACAAATAACCCGATTATCCGTGCCCATAGTAAATTCTTCCAATCTTTCAACGAAAATAACACTCTTGATTGAACATAGTAAATCGCTGAAAAAATCATGGCAACCGAATAGTAGTAAAATATTCCCGCTGTCCAGGCTTTCGATTGCTCATCGAACCGCCCCCGCTCAAAAAGAAAAGAGATTATTTCGTTTCTGAAACATATAGAATAGGCCGCGATTGGAACTATCAACATTATACAAATCGCGATTGCCCTATGATAAAGCTTTGACAGATTTACCTTATCTTCCGCCGCCGCTAATTCGGCCATCGATGGAAAAATCGCCGCGCTTAGCGACACTACTACTATCCGAATAGGCAACTGACCCACCAGGTTGGCATAATAGTTGGCGGAAACGTATCCCGGCAAAAGACAGATGCCCGATAAAAAACGATCGAATGGATCGACTAATTGCCCGATTGACTCGATAAGCGCCACCATCCCAAGCAATTTAAGATAATTTGAATTCGAGAAATCCGAAAAAGCGATTGGAGTCCCTTGCTTTTTATACATAAAATATGCCGGCGCTCCAATCAAAAGCATTTCGATAAAAGTGCCGCCAATTACCGCCGCAACATAAACCGGCGGCCCCAAAGTTGGAAACAATATCGCCAGAATCCCTATTATCACAATATTAAAACCTATCGTGGAAACCGCCGGAAAAATAAAATGGTAACGGACATGAAGCAAACATTGAAAAGCGGCCTCCAACGACCTTAAAGGAATCAATATACAAAATACATATCCATACTTAAGAACATAACCCACGCTTCTATCATCGAGGCCGACGCCAAGTAACTTGCCCAGAAACGGCATAATAACGATTACTGCCGCCATCAGACCTAATCCAAGAATGAAGTTCGTTTTGAAAAACGGGGAACGGAATATATTCGAAATCCTCATCTCTGTTTTGCCGTCGTTTTGAAGCGAGGGGATACCCGCGGCCGGAAGCGAGGACATCAATATGGTGCCTATCATCGATGGAATAGCAAGGGCCACCAATATTATATCATATTCAGCGCTCGTGCCAAGAAAATTGGCGATAAGCGATTCCCTGATAAGGCCAAGCCCCTGCGATATAACCGTAAAAACAGCTATTAATATCGATGCCTGACCGATGGTCTGTTTAGAAATGGAAAATGACATATGGATTATGATATCATGCCGTCAATGAGCTCCCTAATATCAATTTGGCGATATCATTTGCCGCAGGTTTAAAATAATCAATCGGTAATGTAAATTGGCCACCCCAGTCAAAGCTCGCGCGGTTAATATCCTTCCCTATGCAAACTACAATTCCTCCATTTTCCAGTTCCACCCACTCGGTTTCATCCCGAAGTACATACGTTTTCTTGCCAAAATACGCGGCCTCACGCTGCAAACCTCCCGAATCTGTGATTATTCCGAGGGACGATTGAGTTATGGCAAGGCTTTCGATTATTCCAATCGGCTTAGAAATTATCAAATTCGAAATGTTCTCAAGATTGGCGTCGAGCCCATTAGCCTGTATATTTTTCATTGTGCGGGGATGCACTGGAAAAAACACCGGTATATCGAATTCGGCAAGTATATCTATCAGACGTTTTAAAAATAGCGGATCGTCAACATTATCAGCTCGATGCGCCGTTAAATAAATATAATGTCCCGGCTTTAATCCAAAAAGGTCAAGAACGTTCTGACATTGTCCCTCATCAGGCATATATTCCCGGATAATATCATATAAAACATCGCCGGTCAGCTCCGCCCCCTCGCGGATACCTTCTCGTTCCAGATTATTCAACGCGGCCCGGGTGGGGCAGCAGAGAATGTTTGATAAATGATCCGTAAGCACCCGATTTATTTGCTCAGGAAGAAATTTATCCTTTGCCCTTAAACCTGCCTCTATATGCGCCAGAGGTATTCTATTTTGCGCCGCGGCCAATGCGCCCGCCAGCGTGCTATTAGTATCTCCGGTAACAATTACCATCTGCGGTTTTTCTTTTCGAAAAACTTCATCTAAAGCTGCCAACATCGCTCCGGTCTGCCCGGCATTGGTCAGAGCCCCGATTCCAAGATGATAGTCGGGCCGCCTTAATCTTAATTGATTAAAAAAGATATCGGACATCTCGAAATCGTAATGTTGTCCGGTATGAATTAGGATAAGATTTACGCGCCCCGCAAACGCCTCAAGCACCGGGCTTAATTTGATGAATTGGGGTCGCGCGCCAACGACTATAGCGAGCTTTTTCATCTCCGGTTATAAAATCCTTTAATCGTATCGATTACGAAGGCTTGATGGGATTCAGGAAGCTCGGGGTAAATCGGCAACGAGATAACGCTCTTGGCCAGCCTTTCCGCCACCGGAAGATCCCCCTCTTTATAATGAAGGTCCTTGAAACATTCTTGCAAATGAAGCGGAACCGGATAATATGTTTCAAATCCTATCTCATTCTCTTTTAATCTGGCCGCCAAACCTTGCCGATTCTCTACTATTAAAGTATATTGATGATAAATATGGTAATTATGTTCATAAACAAACGGCGTGCGTAGGCCGCTTATACCACTAAGTTCCCTATCATAGATTTCGGCTTTCCGCCGACGGGCTTCATGCCATTCGTTCAGATAATTTAACTTAACCAATAAAATCGCCGCTTGTATGGTATCCAAACGGGCGTTATAACCGACCAAGGCGTGATGGTATTTAGGCTGAGCACCATGCAATCTTAATTTGCGAAGAATCTCAATATACTCGTCCTTGTCTGTCGTAATAAAACCGGCATCGCCAAAAGCTCCCAAATTTTTGGTGGGAAAACAAGAAAAACCGGAAATATGTCCAAAACTACCTGCCATTCTATCGCGATAACGGGCTCCAATTGCTTGCGCGGCATCCTCTACTACAAACAAATTATACTGCTTCGACAGCTCCATGATTTTATCCATCCAGGCCGCTTGACCATAAAGATGCACCGGCATTATAGCTTTTGTCCTTGGAGTAATTTTCTGCTCAATCTGATTAGCGTTGATATTAAAAGTGCGTTCGTCGATATCAACAAAAACGGGGGTCGCCCCTAAACGAGCCACCACCCCAGCCGACGCGAAAAAGGAAAAAGTCGGAACGATTACCTCATCGCCAGGTTTAATTCCCAGAGCATGAAGTGCGATAATTAGAGCATCTGTGCCGGATGAAACCCCTACGGCATATTTTGTATTGCAGTATTCAGCCAGTTTTGCCTCAAGTAATTTGACCTCCGGACCCATTATAAACTGCGTGTGTTCAAACACCCCTTCGATTGCTTTATCAATCTCCGGCTTTAATGCCTTATATTGCAACTTTAAATCAAATAACGGCACTTTCATGGTCTACTCCCAGCCCTGATTTTCGAGAAGTTGCTCCTGTGGCACGTCCCTAAACTCCCTTGCGGGTATTCCAACTACGATTTT
Organism: Candidatus Zixiibacteriota bacterium; assembly: GCA_012517955.1. Classification (GTDB taxonomy): domain Bacteria; phylum Zixibacteria; class MSB-5A5; order UBA10806; family 4484-95; genus JAAYTW01. The sequence continues at coordinate 25,978 of JAAYTW010000175.1, forward strand.
TCTGGAAACGACATCGGACGTGACAAGCGCACCGGCTGCCACTAAACTATCGGAGCCGATTGTTTTGCCCGGCAAAATAACTGCGCCGACTCCGACTCTTCCGCCTTTTTTAATAATCACACCCTTGAAATGTTTGAATCGTTCTTTCGTCCTGCCGATAAAATTATCGTTTGATGTTGCCACACACGGCGCTATAAATACCCTGTCTTCAACTTCGGAATAGGCGGTTAAATAAACATTGGTTTCCAATTTACAATATTTACCGATCCGGCAAAAATTCTCCACGGTCACGCCGCGGCCGATAATCGTAAAATCACCTATTTCGACATTTTCTCTAACCGATGATAGATCGGCAACCATTACCCTGTTCCCAATGACCGCACCGCGATAGATTATTACAGTCGTCCCTATTATGCAATTATCACCTATTCTGAGAGGCGGCAATTCATCATCTTTTGTAGTGGCGCTGGTGGCGGCTTTCATCGGTAGTTTCCCCAATACCACATGGTCATCTATACGAGATCCATCTCCGATTATCGTGCCCCGATGAATTACAACGCCGTTTCCGATTACGCACCCCGCCCCTATTTTTACATCAGCCGCAATTACGCAAAATTCGCCGATTCTTGCGGAAGAATCGATTATGGCGGTTTTATCTATGATATTTGTCATTTATCGCCTGCCTGATTGAGAAAATATTAATCTTGTTTACGGCTTATGCCATAAATGAGCGCATTATCAAAACGAATAATCAACTTCGCAGATTGCTGGACCGCTTCTTCATGAAGAACGATCTAATAAAGAACAAATCCTCGCGTAACACGCCCTGTATCTTTTCCAATTGCTTTGATGTTTCGGTCCCGGCTTCCTTATGCCGGTTGATAAATTCTTGGAAAAACACAGCAACCGTACTCATCAGCATACTAAGTATCCCGGCCATCAGCGCCAGAACAGTCCTCCGTGGCCGACTTTTCTTTTCGGGGATTGACGGTGAATCAAGCGTCTGGATACTTGGCGTATCTTTTTTCTCCTGAATCTTTGCTTGCTCATATTGTTGTGTCAACAATTCGAATATCGTTTCTTGTATCTTCAGCTCTCGAGTCAAGCGGACAAGCTCTAAGCCCAGATTCGGAGCCGCCGCTACGGGAATCGACAACGCCTCCTTTATCGAATCCGGCGAGCCCTCTTCAAGTAAATTGATTTGTTTCTTGATTTCATCGATTTTGGCCTCCTGCTGCTTGATACTGGTATGCCCCGGTAAAAATGTCCTTCTTAAAACCCCTAATTCGATTTCGGCCAGCGCTTGTTGTCCCCTCAACTCGGCCAAACTCCCGATAACAGCCTTCATTTGTTCATCCAATGATATGGCCTTGTTTTTTTGTTGAAAATCGCGATAATCATTCTCGGCCTTAACGAGGTCGCTTTTGGCTTGCTCAAGCCTTTCTTCGATAAATTTACGGGTGGCGCCGGCCTGAGAGGCGCTCGCTTCGCTGTTGACTTTGTTTAAGACATCAATGAGGGTTTCCGTAATGGCCGCGGCATGCCTTGGATCCTTGTCCTCAAACGATACATTAATCATCCCATTCGGATCAACCTTCACATCAAGATGGCCGGAAAATTCATTAACGGTCTTTTCCATGGTTTTTGTGCCGTAATAACTAATCAAATTGTGTTTAGCGATAACCATTTCCGCGACTTTGCGGCTCTTTAACACGGAGGCATAAATATCCGAAGGAGTGGCAAATGTCGGCAGCGCCATCCTACTTCCACCGGACATCAATCCGGAAAGACCACTTCCCAGTAATGACGAAAGGCCTAATCCGCCGCTTTCTTGTTGTGGCTGAAACAACAAGGCCTTTGAAGCATACCAATTAGGTAAAAAAAGTGAAACGATAAAAGTAAATATAGCGGCCGCCAAGAAACTTACCGCTAACAACCTTCGCCACTTAATAAAAACGGCGATTATATCCCAAAAACCTGCTTCCTTTTTATTATTTTCGGTCATGATTTTTACTCGCTAGCCTGTTTAATCACCAGAAATACAGTCGCCATACTCCCCGCGAAAACCATAACATCTTTGATTGTCGCCAAATAGTTTATCCGTTTCTTCTCCGGAATCAGGATTGTATCGCCCGGGGCCAGTTTAGTTTTCTTGTTTGGCTTTCGCCATTCACCGGTGACACCCTTAATCAACCGAACTTGTGATTTATCCGCCCTAAAACTGAATCCGCCGGCCTTTTTGATATAATCGATATAAGTGTATTCCGGTTTATAGCTCAACAAGCCGGGATTGGCGACTTCTCCGGATACGTTAACCACTTCGCTTATACGCGGAATCATTATGATATCGCCATCATGTAATTTGA
>JAAYTW010000176.1 GCA_012517955.1 Candidatus Zixiibacteriota bacterium
CTTCCTTTTCGGCGGCCCTTATTTTCATTTTGAGGCGGTATATTTTTAAAAGACCGTAATCCCCCTGCATAAATAAAACGCCGATACCAACGATAAAAGTAAGTATAATAAATTTTTTCAGTCTGACCAATGAGCTCTTTTTGTTTATCCGGCGATTAAAATCCTGCGATACCTTAGGAAATTCCGCCATGAAAATCCCCTCCGAATTATATTGAATCGCTTTAGGGCAAGGCATGCCTTGCCCCTACGTGGAACCCATCAATGGCGTTCCTACGATTTTATCTATACGCTATAAAACGCGTCGGTGCCTAAAAACTGCGCCTGACCTCCCAAGTCCTCCTCAATACGCAATAACTGATTATATTTCGCGATTCTATCGGTGCGGCTGGCCGAACCGGTCTTTATCTGACCAACTCCCGTGCCGACAACCACATCGGCGATAGTCGTGTCTTCGGTTTCGCCGGAACGATGCGATACAACCGACGTATAGCCCGCCCGATTAGCCATAGAGATAGCCTCAAGCGTTTCCGTCAGCGTCCCGATTTGATTTAGTTTTATCAAAATCGAATTGGCCACACCCATTTGGATTCCACGCGCCAACCTCTCGATATTCGTAACGAATATATCATCGCCGACTATCTGGACTTTGCCGCCAAGCTTTTCGGTCATGATTTTCCAACCTTCCCAATCATCCTCGGCCAGGCCGTCTTCAAGCGAAATAATCGGATATTTATCGATTAAGGAAGCGTAATAATCAACCATCTCCGCCGATGATAATATCTTATTTTCCGATTTTAAATTGTATTTTCCGTTTTCGTAGAATTCGGACGCGGCCGGATCAAGCGCGATATAAGCGTCCTCGCCCGGCTTGTATCCAGCCCGTTCAATTGCCGTTAAAATCACCTGGATTGCCTGTTCGTTCGATTTCAGGTCGGGCGCGAATCCGCCTTCATCGCCGACCGCCGTATTCAGTTTCATATCGGTCAGCACTTTTTTCAGGGCATGGAACACTTCCGCGCCGCAACGAAGCGCTTCCGCGAAAGTCGGCCGGCCGGCCGGCACCACCATAAACTCCTGCAAATCGACATTGTTGTCAGCATGTTTGCCGCCGTTTAGAATGTTCATCATCGGCACCGGCAACACCCTCGCGTTCACTCCGCCGATATAACGATACAGCGGGAGATCGCACGTGGCCGCCGCTGCCTTACAAACCGCTAACGATACCCCCAGAATCGCATTGGCGCCCATTTTAGCTTTGTTTGGTGTGCCATCGAGCTCAATCAGGAATTTGTCAATCATGGCCTGTTCGGTAACCGAAAAACCGGCTTCAATCAGGGCCGGCGCGATATCTTCATTTACATTCTTTACCGCTTTAGTAACCCCTTTGCCCAGGTAGCGGCTTTTATCGCCGTCGCGAAGCTCCACCGCTTCGAACTGGCCCGTCGATGCTCCCGAGGGAACCGCCGCTCGTCCCATTTCTCCCGAGTCCAACAAGCAATCGACCTCAATTGTCGGATTGCCGCGTGAATCCAAAATTTCGCGTGCTTGAATGTCTATGATGTAGCTCATCGTCCCTCCGTTTTATTTAACCATCTCTTAAGTTATTTATTTTAGCATATCTAATCGAGCAGAGCAATTAAAATTTCGCCCGATTTGCAATTAGTATGAATTTCGACATCTATAAGTTAATTATTGAAATTAATCGGAATAGTGGAACCCTTGGTGAAAGATACCCTTACAAATACCTCGCCGCAATCGGCATCCGGCGGCCGATACCGAACGCCTTGCTGGTCACTTTCAGCCCCGGCGCCGCTTGACGCCTCTTGTATTCGCTCTGCGCTATCGCTTTAATCACCCACTTTACAGTTTCCGAACTGAATCCCTTGGCCGTTATTTCCTCCGATGACATTCCCTCCTCGATATAATACTGTAATATCTGGTCTAATATATCGTAGGGCGGAAGCGAATCCTGGTCGGTCTGATTGGCCCGCAACTCCGCCGATGGCGGCTTGGTGATTGTCGTCTTCGGTATAATTTCCCTTTCGCGGTTTATATACGAGGCGATTTTATACACCATCGTCTTGGGCACATCCGAAATAACGCTTAAGCCGCCGCTCATATCGCCGTATAACGTGCAATAGCCGACCGCCATCTCGCTCTTGTTGCCGGTGGATAAAACTAGATAACCGAATTTATTGGACAATGCCATCAGGATATTTCCTCTTATCCGCGCCTGTATATTTTCCTCCGCGATATCCGGCGGCTTCCCCGCAAAATGCGGTTTCAACGTTTCCAGATAGGCGTCATTGATCGAACCAATCGGAATTTCCTTCAATTGAATCCCCAGATTCTTCGCCAACTCGATTGAATCATCCACGCTCCCTTTCGATGAGAAAGGCCCCGGCATGGTGATTCCCCAAACATTCTCCGGCCCGACCGCCTC
>JAAYTW010000177.1 GCA_012517955.1 Candidatus Zixiibacteriota bacterium
AACGCGGTAAAACGAAATAGGATTAAACGAGTCGTCCGTGAATACGTTAGACAAAACAAAGATATCTGGCCGGGTGACTTTAATATTTTCATCAGGATATACGGAAAAACCGAAAGCGAGCGGGCAGTCATAGGCGAACTTGAATCCCTGTTAAGGAAGATAAGGTAATGTTTAAAATCCCCGCGAAATTCCTGGCTTTTATCATAAAAATATACCAGGTTACTATCGGACCGGCCTTGCCGGCCCAGTGTCGCTATTATCCCTCGTGCTCGGAATACACGCGCCAGGCAATACTCCAAAAAGGGGTGTTTCGCGGAATAATGCTGGGCGTCTGGCGGATTCTTCGCTGTAATCCCTGGAGTCGGGGCGGCTACGACCCGGTGAAATAATCTTTACCAAAAGAACACTATGGACAAAAAGACAATTATCGGTTTTATCCTGCTGGTGGCCGTCATGATGTTGTGGCCGTACTGGAATAAATTATTTTACCAGCAGCCGCCGTCGCCGCCGCCGCAAACCGTAGCGCAAGACACAACTCTTCAGAAACAACCCATAGACACGGCAGTTACGCCGACGGCCGTTCCGGTCCGGCCGGATACGCTGACAGCCGCAATCGAACTGCCGAAACCCGATAAACCGGAGCAATTAGTGCGGGTTGAAAATGAGGATGTAATCGCGATTTTTTCCTCCTATGGCGGACTCTTAAAATCCCTTGAACTGAAAAAATTTAAAACGCAAAACGGCGGCGACCGTATCCCCGTGCAGCTTGTAGGAGTCGGCAAGGCTGACCCCTTCAAGGCGTCCGGCGCCCTCACTCTTGGCCGCGATGACAGTATCAACGCCGTAAATTTCCTGCCGTTTGAAATCGAGGGCGGCGATATAAATCTGAAAAAATCCGATTCGCCGAAATCGCTGGTATTTACCTATAAAGGACCGGATAATTCCTCGATTCGTAAAGAATATATCATCAACCCTTCCGGCTACCTGTTTAAAATGAATCTGGCGATTGAAAAGCCGCGCCTGCTTGGATTCCGCGATAAAATCACCGTCGGCTGGATGAGCCCGATGGTGCCGACCGAAACGGATTTAGGGGAAGACCTGGGGAAATTTTCAGCGTTCTATAACATGGGCGTCGAGGTTATCGAGCAAAGTAAATTTGACAATGGCAAATATAACCAAATAAACACCGGCGATACCCGATGGATTGCCAACAGGTCGAAATATTTCACCGATGTCGTAATCGCCCAAAAGGAGCAAGCCGACGAAGTTTTGGTTAAGGCGGTTCAGGATAATATCGCCAACCGCGAGGGCAAGCAATTTCAGTGGCGGCAATTCGGCCTGGGGATGTCGTTTTTGCTTTCGGGAGAGTCTTTCAGCAACGATTTTACGATTTACGCCGGCCCGCTTGACTATTTCACTTTACAGAAAATAGGATACGAACTGGGGAGATTACTCGATATGGGCTGGTCGGTTTTCCGGCCGTTCGGGATAGCGATTCTCTGGGTATTTCTGAAACTTCATAGTATTTTGTTTAATTATGGATTGGTAATCGCCCTTTTCGCCGTTATCATAAAAGTAATTTTCTGGCCGCTTACTCGCAAGAGCACGGTCGCTATGATGAAAATGAAAGAACTTACTCCCAGAATGGCGGAAATTAAGGCCAAATACAAAGACGATCCCGCCAAGATGAACGCCGAAACCATGAAACTGTATCGCGAATTCGGAGTTAATCCGTTCAGCTCTTGTTTGCCGATGCTGATTCAGCTGCCGATTTTCTGGGCGTTGTTTTCGGTTATGAAAAATACTATCGAATTGCGCCACGCGCCGCTGGCGTTCTGGATTACCGATTTATCGATGAAAGACCCATATTATATTTTGCCGATTATCATGGGCATTTTCATGTTTATCCAGCAGAAAATGACAGTCACCGATCCCAAGCAAAAGATGATGGTATACATGATGCCGGTAATCTTTACGATTTTATTCGCCGGATGGCCGGCCGGATTGGTGTTATACTGGACAGTGTTCAATATCGCCAGCGTCTTTGAACAGATGATTATCAAGCGTGGAATGGAGGCCGAGAAAAATACGGTCTTCTAGAGATAAAGGATTATGAATTTAAACCCCGGTTCGCCTTGTTGACATTTTTCGCGCTGGGGTTTTTCTTTTATGTACAACACCCTTGATACAATCGCTGCTATCGCCACCGCCCCCGGAGAATCGGCATTGGCTATTGTCCGCCTTTCGGGCCCAAAGGCGAAGGAAATCATCGAATCGATTTTTCGAGGAACCGGGCTTGAAAATAAAAAAGCCTCCTACGGCCGTTTATACGGGGCGAACGGCGAACAAATCGATGAAGTAGTCGTGATATTTTATCAAAAACCGCACGGTTTTACGGCCGAAGATATGGTCGAAATCGTATGCCACGGCGGGCATGTCGTTCCGAATCAGGTCCTAAAGATTCTTTGCGATAAGGGAGCACGCTTGGCCGAGCCCGGAGAGTTTACGCTTCGCGCCTTTTTAAACGGCCGAATTGACCTTACGGAAGCCGAGG
>JAAYTW010000020.1 GCA_012517955.1 Candidatus Zixiibacteriota bacterium
CCATGATTTTCAATTTTCTTTTTCTTGATGGTTTAGCGTAAATTAACGGATTATATTAAATTTTTCGCGGGAGCCGCCACAAATTCTACAAATCAAAGGCATGTCGCCCGATTCGATATGGCCGCAGTTTTGGCAAACCCAATATTCCGTTTCGCGAAAACGGTTGTAGTTTTCCAACGCTTCGTTCAACAGACCAGTATGGGACTTGGAGCTGGCAAGGATGCCTTTGAAAAACAAGGCGGAAAGCGAATCGCCTTCCTTTTCGGCTCGTTCAAGGAATCGGGGATAAAGCTGGGTAAGGTCGTAGCTGTTGGCATCGACGATATTGGCGATATTGTCTTCAGTTGCGCCGGTTTGGCGCAATACTTTCAGAGCGTTGGTAGCGCAGATCTTATAAGCATCCGCGAACGCCCGAAAAAATTTCGAGATTTGATGAAGCCCTTCTTTTTCGGCGATTTCGGCGTATACGATGCATCGCATCGACGCCATCGACATCATAGCGAAACTTTTCTGCACATTATCGCTTGTTTCCAATTTTCCCTCTCCATATAACGCAGTTTGCCGCGCCCGGCTATTGGAACAGCGGGCATTATATCCGCTAAACTCGTTTGCTTTCCGCCACAGTCATTTAGGCTTATTAAGCAAGCCGACGGCAAAATCGTCTTAACCCGCCCATCAGATTGTAATCAAAAAACTTAAGCGATACAAGCGAATTTTAGATGAATATGTAAAAATAGAATGAAGCACAAGGGCCGAAATTCGATTCGGCCCATAATTTTAAATATCTCCGATTGATTAAAACAAAGCATCCTTTTTGGAATCGGCCTGCATTTCGGTCCAGCCGCGGTCGGAAGCCGAAGTTATTCCTTTGCAGCGAAGGTCGAAATCATCGGGGTTGGTGGAATGAGCGATAGCCTCCTCGTATGAAATCATGCCCGACCGGAACAATTTCATAAGCGATTGGTCGAAGCTTTGCATTCCGTATTGAATCGCGCCTGATTCTATCAGGTCGAGAATCTGCGGCGTCTTCATCTGGTCGATAATACATTCTCTTATCGAGGCCGTGCTTACCATGATTTCGACGGCCGGAACGCGCCCGGGACCATCGGCGCGCGGCAGCAGTTTCTGGCAGATAACCGATTTGAGTGTCCCTGCCAAAAGCAATCTTATTTGTTGGTGTTGATGAGGCGGGAAAAACGAAATGATACGCGAGATAGTCTCGATGGCGTTCATTGTATGGAGCGTGGTCAGCACCAAGTGGCCGGTATCAGCGGCGGTCAAGGCAATCCCCATCGTGTCGGCATCGCGGATTTCGCCGATAAGCACGATATCGGGGTCCTGGCGGAAAGCATGGCGTAAAGCCGTGGCGAAACTATCGGTATCGCCGCCCACCTCGCGTTGAGAAATAATCGATTTTTTATCGCGATAGATATACTCAATCGGGTCCTCGATAGTCAGGATATTCTCCGCCCGAGTCGAATTGATATATTCTATCATCGAGGCCAGCGTGGTCGATTTACCTGAACCGGTGGTTCCGGTGACGATTATCAGGCCGTGGCGGGCGTTGGCGATATCCTTGATAATGGTCGGTAGATTCAATTCCTCGAAAGTCGGGATAATCGTATTGACTTGTCGAATCGCGATACCCACAGTTCCCCGCTGTTTGTAAAGGTTGATACGGAACCGGCCCATTTTCGAAATCGACAACGCCAAATCCATCTCGCGTTTTTGATGAAATTTCTGCAATTGGGTTTCGGTGAGTATTTGGCTGAGAATTTTCTCCATGTCTTGAGGCATCAACACCTGGTCATCGGCCGGATGGAGGCGCCCGTCGATACGCAGTGTCGGCCGCAATCCCACCCGGAGATGAATATCCGAAGCGTTGTTATTCAACATCTGTTGAATCATTTCCTTAAATGTCATAACTTTCCCTCCGGCCGGCAACGGCCACGGCGGATAAAATGATAGTGGTTGTAAAAATGCGGTCAACTAAAGAGGTTCGATCAGAATCAGCGGCTGGCCGAATTGAACCGGTTGAGCGTTCTGCACCAGAATTTCGGCCACACGGCCATCGAATTCCGATTCGATCTCGTTCATTAATTTCATTGCCTCTATGATACACACTACCTGCCCGCGGCTGACTTTTTCGCCGACCTCGACGAATGGGCGAGCATCGGGAGCCGGCGCTCGATAAAATGTGCCGACCATCGGCGATTTTATCTCCTGAAGGTTTTCTTTCCGCGGGGCCGGTTTATTCACCGGCGGCGCGGCGGCCGGTTGTTCCGGCGATTGACCGACAGGAGTCGAGCTGCTGACTATGACAGCCGTCTCAATAGATTTATCGGGCATCTTAGAGGCAACTTGAGGGTTGTGGCCGTTATTATTGGAGCCGGCGGCCTTTTTTCTGATACTGACTTTTCGGCCCCAACTGGTGACTTCGAGTTCTTCGATTCCCGAATCTTCCACTAACCTGATTAACGCGCGTATTTTTGAAGTTCGCATAATTTCCTCATTCGGTTTAGAGTTCGATCAACTCTTTCGGCGATTTGGTCAAAACCTTGCAGCCGCCGTTCACAATCAGAACATCATCCTCGATTCGAACGCCTCCCCAATTTGGAATATAAATACCCGGCTCGATAGTAATCACGTTTCCCACCACCAGGATATCGTTGCTGCGGGGATTTACTACCGGCTCATCATGAACCAGCAAACCGAGTCCATGACCCAATCCATGCCCGAAATTATCCCCGTATCCTTCTTTGTTTATTATATCGCGGGCAATCATGTCAAGCTCTTTTGCGGGCAATTCCGGTCTGGCGGCCGCAATCGCGGCCTCCTGCGCCCTTAATACGATATCGTAAATCTTTTTTTGTTTGACGGTGGCTTTCCCCAAAACATAAGTACGGGTGATATCCGACGCGTAACCATCCGAGAAACAGCCGATATCCAACGTGATGAAATCCCCTTTTTTGAATTTGCGGTCGGAGGCGCGCCCGTGCGGCATACTCGAACGCTGGCCGGAGGCGACGATGAAATCGAACGACGGCCCCTCGGCGCCAAGTTTTATCATCCGATACTGCAACTCAAGGGCGATATCTTTTTCTTTGACTCCGGGCTTAATCAGCTTTAGGGTATCGGCCAATGCCTGGTCGGTGATTCTGCAGGCTTTCTTGATTTTATTGATTTCGGTGGTGTCTTTGACAACCAGTATCGATTCGACTAATCGTTCGGTCGGCACAAAATCGACGCTGGGCAGAAGTTCGCGGATTTTATCCAGCGTTTTCACGGTAACATGAGCCGATTCAAATCCAACCCTCATCCCCTGCTTGAAACAGGGCAGATGAACCAATTCGCCCAGTAAGTCGCGTTCAGCGATTATCACCTGGCTGTTTTTAACCTCCTTGCGCGCCTGCACCGTATAGCGAAAATCGGTCAAAAAATAGGCTTTGGGAGGCGCCAGCACCAACAGGCCATTCGAGCCCGAATAGCCGGTCAAATAGCGGATATTGGTAAGCTTGGTTATAATGAGCGCATCAAGTTTATTTTTCTTTACCAGATTATTAGCGGCGGCGATTCTTTTCGGTGTCATCTTGACCCCATCTTTGCTTTGATAATGTTGATTTTTTCACGGTAACTTTCGTTATCGGGATGTAATATCGATAGCTTTGTGTAAATATCCAGCGCCTTTTCATATTTGCCCTGAGCCAAACAGATGTCGGCGAAAGTGGCCGTCTCGAAAATTTCGACATTGATCCTCGAGGTGGCCGGCATCTGTTCATTTATACGCAAATCCGCCTCGATTAATTCATCGACAATACCACCGGCGGGAATCGATTCGAGTTCGGAAAGCGGTTGTTCCGGAAGGCTTTGCGTATCAGCAACCTCTTCTAACGGCACGATTGATACCGCCGGTTCCCCGTTTTCGGTATTTGAAGGCGGATTGTTCGAAATATCAGCAACCTGTGCTTCGGGAACTATGATTCCCGAAGCCGTTGCGGGAATATCATCAAGCCCCGAGCGGGCTTGACCTACGGGATTTTCGGCAGAACCGAACCCCCGTGGTTCGGACTCCGCGATTACAGGGATATCGTCAGGCCGCGAGTCGGCCTGACCTACGGGGGAATCGTCAAGACCACGGGGGCCTTGACCTACAGGA
>JAAYTW010000178.1 GCA_012517955.1 Candidatus Zixiibacteriota bacterium
CGCAGCCAGCTCTGGTTCGACCGCGCCATTGAATATGATTCGTTTTTATCGTCGGGCACAAGCGGTTTGGTATTCTTGAAACGATTAGCCGCCGATTACTTTTATGTGGGCGATTTTGTTAAATCGGAATCGTGCTACTCCAGGCTGGCGCAGTTCAAACATGACGATCTCGAGGCGCGATTCCTGGCGGAGGCGGCTAAATTCCGATCCGGCAAAATTGTCAAGGGGGTACTCGGCCTAAAAAAAATCGCGCCGCGCTATCCTAATGCCGCCAAACTATTAGCGGAATATTATCTTGACCAGGAATACTTCGACAGCGCCGCCGTGCAAATCGAAAGGTTTCATTCGTCCACTGATAGTTGGTCGCTTATTTTGCGCGCCCGCATGGCTTTGGCCAAGGGCGAAGATGCCCGGGCGGATTCTATCGCTAAATCGGCTATTCCGCTTTGCGAAAACATAATCGATAAAATCCCCGGCGAGGGGCGCGGCTATATCGATGTCGGCTATTGTCAGCTTTATCATGGCGATTTCAACGCAGCTGAATCAGATTTTAAAACGGCGTTGTTTGTGGAAAACCGCCCATATTATCGCGGCTTATCCCTCCTGGCATTGGGAAGACTATACGATTTGAAGAATAATCGCGCCCAGGCGATATCGTATTACAACCAGGCTATCCTGGAAAGGCCGGGAGAATACATTATCAGCCTGGCCAAGAAAGGTATCGACGGCCCTTATAAAATAAGATGACATTCCTTAATTCGATATATCTAGCGGCGCTGGCCGCTGTTGTGATACCGCTGTTGATTCATTTTTTATCGCGGCGAAGAATTAAAATCGTCGATTTCTCCTCTTTGAAATTCCTTTTTCAGATGCAGAAAACGCGGCTTCGCTGGCTGCGAATACGTGAGATTCTGCTTCTATTGCTACGCATTCTGATTTTGGCGTTTTTGGCCTTGGCGTTTGCTCGACCGGCTCTGACCGGAAAACACGGTTCATCCCACGCCCCCACCTCAGCGGTGTTGTTGATAGATAATTCCCCATCCACGGAAAGGTTGTCATCGAGCGGAATTATCTACGACGATATCAGAAAAGGGGCGCTTCAAATAATAAACCTGCTCGAACCGGGCGATGACGTAACATTCATAACTATATCTGGAAAACCAATTATTTACGGGCCATATTCGGACCTTATAAGGGCAAGGGAGGCTTTATATGCAACCATGCCGGGTCCGGCGGCGCCGTCTATGCGGGAAGGGCTTGCTCGCGCGCAATCGATTCTTAGGGCCGGCAAAAATCTTAATCGAGATATTTATATTTTAAGCGATATGCAAACCTGCGCCGATTGGAATAATATAACGGCATCATCAATAGATACATCAATTAATTACTACATAATCGGCTACCCCGATAATGATTTCGACAACGCAGGCATATCGAGAACCGAGTTTCCCCCACAGCTTTTGGCGCCGGGCGAGGATTTTACGATTACGGCAAATATCAAAAACTATTCGGAAAAACAGGTCAACGGCCGCCTGGCCGAACTATATCTTGATAACATAAAAAAGGCGCAGACGGCGGTCGATATCAAGCCAAAAGGCAGCACCTCGGTTGAATTTTCGGTGGCCGGAACGAATCCGGGGTATCATCGTGGTTATGTTGAAATCGAAGACGATGACTATTCGACCGACAATAAATTCTATTTCGATTTTTATATTCCCGCGTCGATTTCCGTTTTGGCGGTGGGGCAATCACCACGTGATATTTTGGCGTTGAACAACTGTCTGGGCGATAATAAAGCCGGTCACATAAAGTATACCGGCGTCACTATCGGCGAGTTCAGCAGGCAAAATCTACAGTCTTATAATGTTGTAATTCTGAGCGGATTGATATCGTTACCATCGCCATACATAAATTCACTTCAGGATTTTCTCAATCACGGTGGCGGGATATTTATTGTATTCGGGAAAAATGTTCAGCCGGATGTGTATAGCGAATTTCTTAATTACAATGCCGAAATTTCTCCGCGGACCCGGTATACGGCCGGCGAA
>JAAYTW010000179.1 GCA_012517955.1 Candidatus Zixiibacteriota bacterium
GGAGTAGCACGATTCCGATTTAACAAAATCGCCCACATAAAAGTAATCGGCGGCTAATCGTTTCAAGAATACCAAACCGCTTGTGCCCGACGATAAAAACGAATCATATTCAATGGCGCGGTCGAACCAGAGCTGGCTGCGAAATGCCTCGGAAAAATAGATGGCTACAGGTTGATTAAGCTGGTATTTTTCTTCAAACGAGACGAAATCGTTTATTAAATTATCAAGGCTTTTGCCTAGCGCTTCTTGGGTTGCAAGCTTGCCGGCGGTCGATTTCTCGTACAAAACCTTGAAGCTCCCCAAGCTGTATTTATCGATAATGTATTTGGAAAACGCGCCGCAAATTATATCCGACTGTGGGTTTTTGGGCGATTCGTTTAATAACATTTTGATAAGTTTTTGCCGATTGATATCGCGCAGAATTTTTTTGGCCTGATACAAATCATCCAAGTAATATCTGGCCAATCCTGTCGCCAACGCTCTGGCTGAATATCCCCAGTTTTCGTAAATGATAAAACGCTGGATATTTTCGGGGAGCGCCGAATCGAAATGTTCGCCGTAAACCAAGTAACAGGCTCGGTGGGGGATGTCGAAACCGACGCCGCTTTTTATGTCTATCCCCGTCGTATGGTTACCGGCCGGAAAAATATACAGGTCGAGCTTGCCGATACGCGTAAGTTTAAGTTCTTTGCGGAAATTATCGAAATAATTTTCAAGATACCCACGGCGAGCCAGCCATTTATAGTCCGAATATGAATCTCTTAATAATCGCGCGTGGAAATGAATCGATTCGTTATTGGTCAAGCTGTCTTTGGGGAAATAATCGTATAGATGGGAAGTATCTCGAGTGATTCTATAAGAATAACGATACCAATCGTTTTTCGCCGAAAGGCTATCTTCCGTTTGCCAGCGATTCATCATGATTGTGGTGGAGCGTTCTTTCGTTTTTAGGCCGGGCAGCAATTCATGGAAAGAGATGTCGGCGGTATATGTCGATTCTCCAAGAGGCGATATCGTGAAATATATCGTATAGGGGGGTAAAAACAGGGCGGTCTCATCGCCGAATCGTAGAAAATGTCTGGTGTAATTGATTGTATCCGCGGAGCCGCATCGGGTAAAAAAGGCCTCGATATAATTGTCGGCCAACACGCCGGATATCATCAGCGGTGACAGAACCAGCGCCGTAACCGCCCATAATGTCGCCGCTCCGAAAACCCTTTCATGAATATTCAAATCATCATCCAATATTTAAAGGTTTGTTGTATTCTTTCTTTTCCGATGCGAGCCGGCGCAAAAGTTTGAGATTTATTTCATCCATTTCGTCGTTGTCACCCTTGGGAGTTTCGAGCAATTTGGGGATTTTTTTAAAGCGTTTATCCCGCATGATAAATCCAAATACATCCTTGCCCAACGTTCCCAACCCTATTTGCTCATGCCTATCGACCCGGCTTCCCAATCCCTTTTTAGAGTCGTTAAGGTGAATCGCCGCCAGCTTATCTAATCCGATTATACGTTCGAACGCTTTCCAGGTTTGCTCATATCCCTCGCGGTTGGCGATATCATATCCGGCGGCGTAGGCGTGACAGGTGTCGAAACAAACCATACAGCGTTCGGGGGCTCCTGATTTCTCAATCATTTCCGCTAGTTGTTCAAACGTATAACCGAGATTGGTGCCCTGGCCGGCCGTTGTTTCCAGCGCAACCTTAACTTTGAAATCGGTCGTTTTTTCGAATAGCCAGGCCAGCGATTGCGCCACCCGATCGATTCCCGACTGCTCCGGCGAATCCAGGTAGCTTCCCGGATGCGCCACTAAATAGGGGATGGCCAGTTTTTCACAGCGCTGAAGCTCCACCAGAAATGCCTGCCGAGATTTTTCCAGGAGGTCAGAGTCAGGCGAGCCGAGGTTAATTAAATACGAATCATGAGCCACCACTGGATAGATTCCGGTCCGTTTTTGTTCCTGATGATATTTCTCCAGCTCTTCATCGGTAATCGGCTTGGCTTGCCATTGATTGGATGATTTAACGAAAATCTGAATCGTGTCGCATCCCTTGCGTTCCCCTTCGGCAAACGCGTTATACAACCCCCCGGCGATAGACATGTGAGCGCCTATTAACATCTTTTCGCCTTTCGTTAGCATAATTGATAATAATCAGTATTATGCATTTAAGCCACTATAAATTTAATATAATTATGGCGTTTCCGCTTGTTGAAATCCGCGCGTGATTGTAAAATCATGATGGTTATGAAGACAATATATAGATTAACCATTATTTCGGAGAGAATGGAATGAAAGCAAGCATATTGATAACCCTGGTTGTTCTGTGTGCCGAATTAGTTTTCGCCGCTATTGGCGATATTAAAACGGCATTCCCAACTCCTTCATCATATCCCACCGGCATGGCCGCCGATAGCAAAGCGCTATATCTGGCCGACCACAAAAATCATACAATCTATAAACTCGATTCCTCAAACGGCAGGGTGCTGGCAGAAATTCCTGCCCCTGGATTCAAGCCGTATGGTCTGTCTTACGATAAAAATTTCCTTTGGGTTCTCGATGCCGAGGAAAACATTATCCTTAAACTGAATCTGGCAACTTTTATCGGTGAAAAAATCCTGCCCAATCTAGCTGGCGCGCCTGCCGGGCTGGCCTGGGATGGCCACTATCTCTGGCTGGGGGATACGAAAAATAGTAAATTACTACAGATTTCTCCTGATGATGGCACTACCATAAAGGAAATTCCGGCGCCCTCATCCGATATCACGGGGCTGGCGTATGATGGCGCCTATCTCTGGGTAGCCGATAGAATTGCCAATCGTATCTATATGGTCTGGCCGCAAACCGGCGAAATCGTGCTTACTATAAAATCGCCCGGGCAATATCCCTGGGGACTGGCCTGTTTTAACGATAGAATCTATTGCGCCGATTATCAATCGGACTCGGTGTACGCGTTGCTTGCCGACGATGAGCAAATTTCGGTTTCCAAAGATGTCGTTACCGAAACCATGAATTATACGCATCTGGTAAACAACTATGGCCCGGGAGTGCTGTTGAATCTTGATATCTATGTAGCTATCCCCGCGAAAGCTAGCAGCGCCAGA
>JAAYTW010000008.1 GCA_012517955.1 Candidatus Zixiibacteriota bacterium
ACCGCCAGTATCGGAAGCGCTATTGAACTTAACGAAATCGCGGCTCCACTACTTTTTGCCATCGGCAATCGCTCCTTTAATTTTGGCCGCAGTTGCCTGAACCTGGCCGCTGAAATTTGCTAAATCGGCCTGTTCGATTTTATTCATGAAATCATCTATATCCCGCGCTTGTAATTTTCTTATCAATGTCCCAAGAGGTCGCGGTTTAACATCATACAAAGCCGCCAGCTCACGAAACTTCGCCATATCATGATTACGCCATTTCTCGAGGGTGGGCAATTTTCCGGTCAAGGCCAACACCGTTAATTTTTCTCTGATTGCTTTACCGGCGCCATCTATCTTGATAAAATCATTGTCGCTGATTATTCGCGTGAACGGCTCGGTCAAATTTGCCAGACTAAAGGCGACTTTCCTGTATGACGACGACTTGAACGGAAGCTCGCCGGCAAGGTCAAGCAAATCGGCTAGTTCTAAAAATAATTGAGACGCTTCGTGATTAGTCATTTTCCAAAAGAAGTCGAGTAAATTCAGCTTCACTTAAAATGGTTATCCCCAATTTCATCGCTTTGTCGTACTTGCTTCCCGGATCGGCTCCCACCACCACATAATCGGTTTTAGATGATACCGATGAAGTCACTTTGCCTCCCCGTTTTTCGATTTCCAGTTCTGCCTCTTTACGCGAATATTTATCTAAGGTTCCGGTAACCACAAATGTTTTGCCTGCAAATTTACCTTTTCCTGATGGTTTTTCTTCGATCGGGAATACGACACCTACTTTTTTAAGTTTTTCCAAGATGTCTGCGGTATGCCGATTACTGAAGAACGAAACTATCGATTCCGCCACAATCGGTCCGACTTCATCGGTTTGTGTCAATGTTTCGATTGTTTGCTTTTGGAGATTATCAATCGATCCGTAGGTTTTCGCCAATACCCCCGCTAAATGTTCTCCCACGTTCCTGATACCCAGGGCGAATATGATATTTTTTAATGGCCTACTCTTGGCGTTCTCCAATGCCTTTTCGAGGTTGGAAAACCATTTTTCGCCGGTCCTCTCCAATTCCAGTATTTTATCCTTATGCTTGGGGATTTCAAACAGGTCGGCCACATCTTTTACAAAGCCCTTTTCAATCAGCATCGCTATTGTTTTATATCCTAACCCATCGATATCCATCGCCCCTTTCGAGGCAAAATGGGTTATTTTTTCCAGCAGTTGCGCCGGACAGTACGGATTAACGCAACGAGTGGCCGCTTCCCCTTCCAACCGAACCGTGGGCGCCTGACATTCAGGACAAACTTTAGGCATTGAAAACGGCGCCAGTCCTTCGGGACGATTTTCGGGCAGCACCTTCACGATTTCCGGAATTACATCCCCGGCTCTCTGTACTATCACGGTGTCGCCTATTCTCACATCTTTGCGTCTTAATTCATCTTCGTTGTGAAGCGTTGCCCGCGACACAATTACTCCCCCGACTCGCACTGGTTCCAGATTCGCCACTGGAGTTAAAATGCCGGTTCGCCCGACTTGTACGACTATGTCTCTCACTTTGGTTATCGCTTGCTCCGGCAAAAATTTCCAAGCGACCGCCCAGCGCGGCGACCGCGATAATTCTCCCAGCGCCTGCTGTTGCGCATAATTATTTACTTTTACCACTATGCCGTCGATTTCATAATCCAAGTCATCGCGTCGGGTTGCCATCATCGCGTAATAGTTTTCCACCTCTTGGGGTGTCGAACAGATTGTTAAATCATCAGCGATTTTGAACCCAAAGGATCGCACGAGCATCATTGTCTCAAAATGCCCCGAAAGGAGCATTCCCTCGACTCGGCCAGTTCCATATGCCACGAATCGAAGCGGTCGGCCGGCTGTGATTTTCGGATCAAGCTGCCGAATAGATCCAGCAGCCGCATTACGTGGATTGGCAAACTCTTCTTCGCCGTTATGGCGGCGTTCCTCATTCATTTTATGGAAGGCGCTCTTATTTATTATGACTTCGCCGCGGATTTCTATCAACGGGGGTATTTTGTCGCCTGACAAACGAAGCGGTATTGATTTCAGCGTTTTTAGGTTGGACGTTATGTTTTCGCCGATTATTCCATCGCCGCGCGTCGAGCCGGTTATGAATATTCCGTTTTCATAAATCAATTCAACCGCCAGACCGTCGAATTTAGGTTCGGCCGTATACTGAATGCGGCCTCCTTCATTTGCCAGAATACTCTCAACCCGCCTGTGAAACTCCCGAAACTCGCCGACACTCGTGACTTTGGCCAGCGAAAGCATCGGCAGAGCGTGTCTTACCGGTTCGAATTTTTCGGATGGCGCCGCCCCAACTCGCTGCGTCGGAGAATCGGGAGTCAGAAGTTCCGGATATTGCTTTTCCAGCTCTACTAGTCGGTCGAATAGCCTGTCATATTCGGCATCGCTTATTTCAGGTCTATCCTCCTGATAATATAAGAGGTCATGCCGCCTGATTTCGGCCCTAAGCCAGTCGACTTCTCTTTTTATTTGTTCTGGAATCATAACTAATTTAATAAATATCATATAAAGGCATGAGTGTCAAAGGCAAGATGATTATTTAATCAATGGCGTTTGATAGCGATGCTAACCGTTGCCTTGTTTTGGTATTTCCAATCATTATAAAAACTTGACATAGTTAAGCGAGATTATTACTTTAGAAACTCATGAAGATAAATAATTAAGATGATGGAGCGAAAAATGAGCAAACGTATCTTGATTTCTGTTATCGTAATCATGTTAACTGCCTGCGGCTTAATGGCGGCCCAAAAAACCTCAAAACCAAAAGTGCTGGCTCAAGTAGGCGATAAAACCGTCACCACCGCTGATTTTGATTCATTATCGCTGGCCCTTCGTTTCACCATTACCGATTCGACCAATATCGATTCTCTTAAAAAAGTTCTACTGGATTCCCTGATTAACCAGCGCTTAGTCGATATAAGAATCGATTCAGTGATGGCAATTGAACCTAAAGATCGGTCTTACCGAGAACGTCGGTCCCAAGAAGTTACCGGGGTCGTATTCAAGGCGATGTACGATAATGAAATCAGTTATAAAATCAAAGTCGATTCCGCCGAAATTGATTCATTTTACGCGGCAAATCCGGATCAATTTACCGAACCCGAAAAAATCAGAGCCGCCTATATTTTCATTGCCTTTCCTAAACCGGATACGGCCGGAATAAAATCCGAAAAGAAAAAGAAACAGATAATCGAGAAGATGCAAAACGAAACTCTGCGTCGCGCCCAGGAAGTCTACAAAAAAGCTCTGGCCGGGGAAAACTGGGATACGCTGGTCGATAAATATTCCGAAGATAAATCTCATCTGAAAAACGGCGGCGATTTAGGGACTATTCCGCGGGGTAGGATGCAGCCGGAATTCGATTCGGCCGCTTTCAATGCCCCCGCCGAATCCATTGTCGGACCGGTCAAGACCCAGTTTGGCTATAATATTATCAGGGTTTACGAACATATCGCGCCCCAACTTAAGCCTCTTGATAATGAATTGCGCAATTCAATTAGGGCTGCCGTTTTCCGGAACCATGAAAAGGAGAATGCCGATAAATTCGTGGATTCGCTTAAATCTATTAGTCAATATACTTTTAATGAAGAAGCGTTGGCGATGGATGACAGCTTAGTTGATGATGACACTTGGCTGTTGATTTTGAATAACCAGGATACCATATTCGAAAAACGAGTCAAAGAACAGCTTCCCAAATATATGCGCTATAAAAAAATAGCCAATGTTACTCCAGAAATCAAAAAAGACATGCTAAGGGAACTATCATCAACCTACGTTCTTATGGAGGCCGGCAGGAAACTTGGGTATTACGATAAGCCGGAGGCTGTCCAAACCGGCAAAGATTTCGATTATCGGGAAGCGAAAAATAAAATAAACGATTTATTGCGCGATCAGACCTATAAACCATCGCAGGATGAAATCAAACAATTCTTCGATGACAATTTTGAAAAACGTTATCGCGAACAGAGACCATTGCATGTACAACACATAATCTTTTCCGATTCCGCCAGCGCTATCATTATCCGCGATTCTATCCTGGCCGGCGCCGATTTTAAAACGATGGCGCTTAATTATTACCCCGGCGAAAAGGAAATTCGCGAGGTGGCTTACGATTTGGGTTTTATTTCTCAGCAGGATATGGGCGAACAGTTTTATAATGCGGCTGATACCCTTAAAGTCGGTGAACTATCACTGCCTGTAAAAACGCAATGGGGATATCATTTAATAAAATTGGTCGAACGCCGTACCGATAAAACTCTGGATCAAGTTCGCCCCGGAATTATCAAAGAGCTTACCGATGCCGCCGACTCAAAAGTCAAACGAGCATTTCTTGAGCAATGGAAAGCGGTAACGCCGGTCAAGACCAACCCGAAAAACATAAAATCTTATAAATTTCCCGAATCATTACACGCGGTGCAAATTGCGCCGCAACCCCCGTCACGCGATTGATGAGGATTTAATTATTGCCTAAACCCGACGCCTTAAAAAGCGAAGCGGCTCTTAGTTGGAAAGGTGAACTCTATCGCAAAGGGATTCACCTTTCTTCTCTGATTATTCCAATAGGATTTTTGCTTCTTGATCCGCGGGCTGTTCTTACCGGCCTGATGGGGGGATTGTTGTTTTTTGCCCTATTCGATATCCTGCGTTTTTTCGGAAATGACGACATTAAAAGATTTATGGGCATGAACTTCGGTTTCCTGCTTCGCCCGCGCGAGAAAAAAAGCTTTTCAGGCGCGACCACGATTTTGCTGGCCGGATTACTGGTTTATACATTTTATGAGGTGAAAGTTGCGGCGGCATCGATGGTTATAATAGTCATCGGCGATATTTTCGCCGCGCTTATCGGTCGATCGTTCGGGAGAATAAGGGTTTTCGCAAAGACCGTTGAAGGTTCAGTCGCGTTTATCATAAGTACCGCGCTGGCTGTGCAATTTATCCCGGGATTGAGTCTGAGGGTTGCCTTTATAGGATGTCTGGTCGGAGCGATTATTGAGCTATTACCTTTACCAATTGACGATAATATCACCGTCCCAATGATTGCGGGCGGATTTATGCAAATGGTTTTGGCGAATCAACAAATGCTTCAAAAAATGATTCAACCCTGATTTTATTGAGACGTTTTGCGCTATTGAGGCGTATAATACTATGCAATGACAAAAATAGCTCGCCTTTCCAAAAAATTGATTCATTCAATCCGAGAGGAGACCATGATGTATAATGGGATGGTCAAGTGGTTTAATGACCTGAAGGGGTATGGCTTCATCATCTCCAAAGAACTCCCGCATGAACTTTATGTCAGATTTACCGAGATAAAAGCCAACGGATATCGCACCCTTAAAGAAGGGGATCGGGTTCAATTCGAGATAGACGAAACCTCCCAGGGACATCGGGCTATTAACGTGGTTAAGTTAGCGGCCGAAAAGTAGGGCGCCGTCAAAAATTTGTTTAAATAGCCTTGAGTTTTCATTCAATATTATAAGGCGAGAGTCTCTGTGGACAAAATTATCGACTTACGTTCCGATACCGTAACCAAACCGTCGTTAACGATGCGGCAAATCATGGCTGCCGCCGAAGTCGGCGACGATGTTTTCGGCGATGATCCCACCGTCATAAAACTTGAACGTAAAACGGCCGAATTGCTTGGTAAAGAGGCCGCCCTGTTTGTCCCATCCGGCACGATGGCCAATCAAATATCTTTGCGGGTGCTTTGCCAGCCCGGCGATGAAGTAATTTGCGAACGTAAAGCCCATATCGTTTTTGATGAAGTTGCCGCCGCGGCTGCTTTATCGGGTATCATGCTTCGGCCAATCGATGGCGAAAGCGGCAGATTATCGCCCGAACAGATTAGGGATGCCTATCATCAGCCGGATATTCACCGGCCCAACAGCCGCCTGGTAGCTTTGGAAAATACCCATAATCGCGCAGGCGGAAAGGTTCTTGATCTCGACTATCAAAATTCAGTTGTCGCGGTAACGCGCGAGCTCGAACTGGGTTTTTACCTTGATGGCGCCCGACTCTGGAACGCGGCGATTGCTCTTAAAGTGGCTCCGGCGCAAATAGCCGCTCCCTTTGATATGGTATCCGTATGCTTTTCCAAAGGACTCGGCGCGCCGATTGGCTCGGCAGTCTGTGGCAGCCGCGAAAGTATCTTAAAAGCCCGCCGTATTCGGAAAATGTTCGGAGGCGGGATGCGTCAGGTCGGCATTATTGCCTCGGCTGCTTTATATGCTCTAGAAAATAATTATGCCAGACTTCAAGATGACCATGACCGAGCAAAAAAATTGGCGAATGGGTTGGTCCAAATAGACGGAATCCAAATTAATCCTGAAGATATTCAGACCAATATCGTCATATTCCGCATCGAGAAATCTCAAACCAGATTTCTTCAAAAGATGGCCGACAGGGGCGTTTTAATGGTCGCCTTCGGCAAAGAACTAATTCGAGCGGTTATTCATCTTGATATTGCCGAAGAAGATATCTCCACCGCCGTTTCCGTGGCCGAACAGGCCATAAAAGAATGCTGAAATATCGCCC
Source organism: Candidatus Zixiibacteriota bacterium (assembly GCA_012517955.1). GTDB lineage: Bacteria > Zixibacteria > MSB-5A5 > UBA10806 > 4484-95 > JAAYTW01. The sequence goes on from JAAYTW010000008.1 coordinate 6,569, forward strand.
AATTCCCGCCGATAACCTAATAAGGTCGTTTCGATTGATAGAGAAATAATGAAATTCAGGTCGATTTTAATAAATCTGGTGATTGCGGGGTTTTGGCTGGTTAGTATGTATTGGGTCTATAACCAACACTACTCCGGCCCAACTGCTATACAGTTAGCGGGCTTCCAAACCGTAAATAGTCCCCAGATGGGTAACGAACGGTGGTACGACATTACCATGGCGAACAAGAAAATCGGTTATGCCATGAATACGTTCGGAAGCACCCCACTGGGATATGTATTTAAAGACTATTCATTGCTTAGATTACCCATGGCCGGGGTCATGCGGGAAATTTTGATGGATTTTTACGCCGTTGTCGATACTTCCTATGCTTTAAAAACGTTCACGTTCGGTTTGTCCAGCGATGATTATTCCACCAATGTATATGGCCAAATCGCCGGGGGTAATCTATTTCTTAAAGTCATGTCTGATAGTACCACTACCGATTTGGTATCGCCGGCCCCCAAAGGGATATATCTTCCGGGGACGATACCCTTAATCCTGGCGGCCAAGGGTTTTCCACCCGGCAAATTTCAATTGGCAGGCTTTGATCCTATCAGCTTATCGACCTCTGACATGATTATTGATGTCGGCGGCCAAACCCAGATTGTCATATCGGGCAGAAAATTCGATGTCCACAAAGTGGTCGTTACTACCAGCGGTATAAGCTCATATTCTTTTGTCACCAGCGATGGCATGGTCGTGCGCGAGGAAGAAACCGGCAATATGGCCATGACCCTGACATCCAAAGAAAAAGCCCTTGATGTGCCGGAAACCATGCACAATTGGGATATGCTTAAATCGCTGGCGGTTAATGCCATGGGGCAAATCGAGGATGCCCGCGATTGTCGTTATCTGAAAGTTGAGCTTGATGGTATCGAAGGTGCCGGTTTTAGTCTTGAGGATGATTTTCAGAGAGTCGTTTCCCAATCGCCGCTAATGCTTGAGATTAAACCCGAAGGTTTCCGGCGAAGCAGCATTCCGGCAACAAAATTTCTTAAAGCCCAGCCCATGGTTCAAAGCGACGATCCGAGAATCATGCTGAAGGCCCGGCAAATTGTTGGCAACCTTAAGAGCGACAGCTTGCAGATAGCCGCCATAACCAACTGGGTCTATTCCAATATCGAAAAGGATTACGCGATATCTTTGCCATCGGCTATTGAGGTTTTGAGGGTAAAAAAGGGAGATTGCAACGAACATTCGGCGCTGTTTACAGCTTTAACGCGTTCCTTGGGAATACCGACGAAAATATGTCTTGGCGTTGTTTATAAAGATGGTTTGTTTTATTATCATGCCTGGCCTGCGGTTTATCTTAATGGCCGCTGGCTGCCGGTCGATCCAACGTTCGGCCAACAAACAGCCGACGCCACCCATATCAAACTTCTGGAGGGAAGCTATGAATCGACCGTCGGATTAATGAGGGTTATCGGCAAGCTGACAGTAAGGATAGTCGACTCGGAAAATTCAAGGCTGGCGGAAAAATAATGATAAAATGTACACAACTAACCAAAAAATACGGCAATTACTCCGCCGTAGATAATCTTAATCTGGAAATAAAGCCCGGTGAATTGTTCGCCTTTTTGGGGCCAAATGGCGCCGGTAAAACCACCACTATCAAGATGATGACCGGCATTCTAAAGCCCACATCTGGAAAGGTTGAAATCGCCGGAATCGATATTCAAGAGAAGGCCGGCGAGGCTAAAATGAAAATCGGTTATGTTCCCGATACACCTTATCTTTATGAACGCTTGACCGCCCGCGAATTTATGGAATTCATCGGCGGCCTGTATCGCCTGGATCCGGATATTATCCGCCGCCGCTCATACGAATTGTTCACCCTGTTCGATATGAATGGCTGGGTCGACCGCAAGTGCGAACAGTATTCCCATGGTATGCGCCAGAAACTGGTGTTTGCCGCCGCCATGATCCATTTTCCCACTGTCCTGATTGTAGATGAACCGATGGTTGGTCTGGACCCTCATTCCGCGAAGTTGGTAAAAGACCTTTTAAAAGATTATGTGGCCAAAGGGAATACGGTATTCGTATCGACTCATATCTTGTCTATCGCCGAGGAGCTTTGCGATAGAGTTGGAATAATTAACAAAGGCAGGCTGATAGCGGTCGGCAGTATTGGCGAATTAAAATCGGCCGCTAATAAACATGATGCCAACCTGGAAAGCCTGTTTTTAAGTCTGACCGGCCAACCGGAATGATTTATGTCACTTATATTTCACATTATAAGGTACAAAATAATCAATCTGACGGCATATTTTCGGCAGGCCGATTTCGAAACCCGGGTCCGGGCCGTCGTGGGCATTATCGTGATGTCCGCGTTTTTTTTGGGCGGTCTGTTTTTCTTCTGGTATATATTCGACTATCTTTCGCGTATCCGGGAGATAGGTTTTATGCTGATGGATAAGGTTTTGTCGCTGGCGTTCCTGGCGATATTTGTCATGCTTATAATATCCAACATCGTTACCGCCATTTCAACGCTTTATAGGTCAAACGAGACCGTATTTTATTTGGCTATGCCTGTCAGCCACCTGCAACTTTTCACTGTTCGCTTTTTCGATAATATACTTTATTCCACATGGGGCGTAATGATTTTAGGAGTCCCAATAATCGTCGCCTATGGTATCGTGCGCGGTTTTGAATGGTGGCAATATTCGCTTGGACTTTTCGGAATTTTGATTCCGTTTACGATTATACCGGGCTGTATCGGTGCGGGCGCTCTGATGGTTGTTTATTTGCTATCCAAATACTTCCGCCCCCGTTCGTTTCTTTACGCTTTCTTATCGATTGGCATACTCTCCACAATCGCCTATATTAAATACGGTCAGCCGGCTTCATTGACTCATAATGTTATGGCCGATTGGCGCGTTCTTAACAGCTTTCTCGGATCGCTCACCGCCACTAGTTTCCCGTTTTTGCCGAATTATTGGGTAACGGAAACTTTGAGATATTTCGCCGGAGACGGGCATCCCGGTTATTGGATATACATTTTCGCTTTGTTGTCGACCGCATTGTTTTTACTAAGGTTTCTGTTTGTAATGGCCGAGGGATTTTATTATAAAAGCTGGCAAGCATCCATTCAGATGGGGCCATCATCGAAATTACAAACAAAAAAAAGCCGGCCATTACCGGCCTTTTTCGGCCTGCCGCATTGGCTTCCTTCCGATTTTCGCAGTGTATTGGCCAAAGACCTAAAATTATTTATCCGCGAACCAGCTCAGTGGGCGCAATTTTCGGTGTTATTGGTTTTATTGGTGATTTATTTGGTGAATTTACGCCATTTCCCGACCAGCATTACCGATAAATTCTGGCGGACCATTATCAGTTTCGCTAATTTCGCGTTTACCGGATTTATTTTAGCCACCCTTTCGGTGCGTTTCGTTTATCCAAATATCAGCCTTGAAGGTAAATCGTTTTGGTCGATTGTTTCTTCGCCGATGTCTATAAAGAGGCTGTTCTGGGAAAAATTTTTTATGGCCTTTTTCATATTCACGCTGCTGGCCGAGATTTTGGCCTTTATTTCCAATATTATGCTTGGCCTCACCGGATATATGATGATTCTCAGCTTTTTTTCGATTCTTCTGATGTCAATATCGCTTACCAGTCTGTCGGTCGGTATGGGCGCCGCTTTCCCAAGCTTTAACGAACGAAATCCCGGGCGGATAGCCTCCTCGATTGGGGGAATGATCACCACGGTCATCAGCCTTATTTATGTCACTATGATGGTTATAATCCTTGCTTTGCCGACTCATCGATACAGTGTCTATGTCGTAGAGGGGAACATTTCATTTCCGGCAAAGGAATTCTTGACAGCGGGTGTCCTGATGTTGATATTGAATCTTGCGACTATAGTAATACCAATAAGAATCGGACTGAAAAGTTTAAGCACAAGGGATTTTTAAGTATGAAAGCACTAGTGACCGGCGGCGCCGGATTTATCGGTTCACAGGTGGCCGACGCTCTTATCGAAAATGGTCATCACGTCGAAATAATCGATAACCTATTCACGGGACGGCGCGAGAATCTTCCCGCCAAAGCGGTTTTTCATCACCTTGATATCCGCAGCGATGAAATTCATGATGTTTTCGCCAGGGGCGGGTTTGATGTCATGTTTCATCTGGCCGCTCAGATGGATGTCCGCAAGAGCGTTGCCGATCCGGCCTATGACGCCCAGGCTAATATACTCGGCGGAATCAATTTGCTTCAAGCCTGCAAAAATACCGGAGTGAAGAAGGTCATATTTTCTTCGACCGGCGGCGCGATTTACGGTGAACAGGTTGAATTTCCCGCTAAAGAAAATCACCCGCAAAACCCCTGTTCCCCTTACGGCATTTCCAAATTGGCATTTGAGAAGTATTTGCAGTTTTATTATAGCGAATACGGCCTGAAATATATTTCTTTGCGCTATGCCAATGTTTATGGCCCACGTCAGCGCGGTGACGGCGAAGCCGGCGTCGTCGCTATCTTTTTTGAACGCCTGCTGGCAGGACAAAAAGCGGTAATTTACGGCGACGGTGAACAAACCCGCGATTTCACCTTTGTCGGCGACGTCGTCAAAGCTAATCTGGCTGCGCTTGAATATTCCGATATCGGCGCTTTTAATGTCGGTACCGGTATTGAAACCAATATCAATGAGCTGTTTGACATTATAAAAGAAATCGTAGGTTCAAAACAGGGACGTATCCATGAGCCCGGTAAGCCCGGCGAGCAGCGGCGAAGCGTTATAGACCACACGAAAATTAATAATGCCATGGGTTGGAAACCACAATTTACCCTTCGGCAGGGTTTATTGAAAACCGCCGAGTATTTTCGGAAGTTATAGCAGGCATGAATAGGATTGTTTTTACGGGAACGGCTTCCGGATTTCCTTCACCGGACCGGGCTTGTTCCTCATTCGTGCTTCAGCTTGGCGATAAACTATACCAGTTCGATGCCGGCGAGGGTTTTTCGAATTCCGTTCAACGCTTAAAAATCAATTTCAACCAAATCACACAAGTTTTTATTTCGCACCTTCATCCCGATCATATCACCGGGATATTTTTGGAGTTGCAGTTGATGTATCTTGCCGGGCGCCGGATGCCTCTGGAGATATATGTTCCCGATGAAGGCGTCGAATCGTTGGAGAAGGCCGCCCGTTTATTCTATCTTTTCAAGGAAAAATTCCCTTTCGTATTTCACTTTGTTCCGATAAGGCCTAATCCGGTGTTTCGTGAAAAAGAATTTACGCTGTATGCTTATCATAATCGCCACCTTACTCCAAATCAGCATATCATTGAACAAACCGGCGCTGCGAACTTGATGCAATCCTATAGCTATGTCGTTAATCTGGCCGATAAACGGATTCTATATTCGGGCGATATCAAAGACGAAACCGATTTAGATGGGGTATTAGAAAACATTCACACCGTTATAACCGAGGGCATGCACTGTGATTTAGAGGCCTTGGCGGACCATTGCGCCGAAAAAAAAGTGAAACGTCTGATTGTTACCCATCTTAAGCAAAACCAATACGCGCGTCCCTCGGCGTTGTTGAAAATAGCGGCCCAATATAGAGGCATGAAAATTATGATGGCCTACGATGGTCTTAAATTAACTATATGAATCTGTTTTAAATATTATGGGGCAAGCAAAGATGGCGAATCAAATAAAACGCGCTCACGTTAAGTGGGTTGAAAATTACAAATTCGCCGGCACCTCCAACAGCGGCAAATCCATCATTATGGATGGTTCCGCCGATATGGGAGGGGGTACCGCGGTTACCCCTGGCGAATTGATTTTTCTGGCGCTGGGCGGATGTACCGGTATCGATGTCGTCAGTATTCTCAACAAAATGAGAGTGCCGTTTCGAGATTTAAAAATCGAAATCGAAGGTGAATCGGTCGATTCTTACCCTAAAATTTATAAGTGGGTCAAAATAACATACATTATAATCGGGGTTGCCGATAAAGATAAGGCGCGACAGGCAGTGGCCTTATCCCAAGAGAAGTATTGCTCGGTTTCCGCGATTGTCAGACAATCGACAACCTTGACTCATGAAATAATATTTGAGGATTGATAGTATACGGTTTGGACCTAAGCGGCGATTTATTCTGTCATTTTTATTATATTTATAAATTTGCTGGATTTAAATCAGTTTATTGATATTTTTATCTCGGTATGGTGGTGTCGGTTTGTTTTCCGTTGATAGGTCACGAATCGATAATACTATTTTTAATGCCCCGCCGAGAGAGGGTCTGATGCTGAGTATCGCCGTGTTTGCTTCCGGAAACGGGTCCAATCTTCAGGCATTAATCGATGCAAGCCGATGCGGCCGGTTGAAAGCGCGGATTCCGGTGGTTATATCCAACAACTCGGATTCCTTCGCGCTGACAAGGGCTCAAAAAGCCGGTATAACTACATATCATATCAGCCAAAAAAAATATCCCGACTATATCAATTATATATCACAATTGCTTACAGTTCTAAAAAAACACGATATCACTCTGATTGTTCTGGCCGGTTATATGAAACTGTTGCCACGGGAAATCGTCGATACCTACTACGGCCGCGTTATCAATATTCACCCGGCGCTTTTGCCGAAGTACGGTGGTCCTGGGATGTATGGAAGAAATATCCATCAATCGGTGCTGGCCGCCGGCGAAAAATACTCTGGGGCGACGGTGCATATAGTCGATTCCCAATTCGACCACGGTCCGATATTAATCCAACGACGATTACTCGTTAATCCGAATGATACGCCCGATACTCTCGCCGCCAGAGTGTTGGAAATTGAGCACGAAATATTGCCCCAGGCAGTCGAATTGTTTATAAAATGAAATTCGGGCCGTTTTATAAATTGGGGATTTTTTCAATTTTACTGCTATTGGCGGCGACTTCGGCCGCTCAGCCGATTATTCGTAAAATCGATATCATCCGTCTGAATGTTTTTGATAATAACCTAAAAGCCAAAAGTAACGTCATTTATCGTCTTGGCAATAAATTCCACGCCGTTACGCGGGAGCGGATTATCCGTCAGGAAATGCTTATCGAACCCTATCAACGATTCGATTCGACCGCTTTCGCGATAAGTCTTCGCAATATTCGTTCCCTGGAATTTATTGGGGAAGTTGGCACCGAAATTATCCCGGTTCCCGGCGACTCCATTGATATCATTATAACCACCGAGGATCTCTGGACAACCATCGCCGGGATATCCTCCGAAACCGGCGGCGGAAACGTTAAAATCTCGGCCTACTGCGACGAAAAAAATATAGCTGGACTGGGAATAGGCCTGGAGACGACAGTTCAATATTCCATGGATAAGGACAACGGCTTTTCGATAAAAGCCTATGACAACCGATTTTTGGGAACACGCGATGTTGCCGGCGTTTTCATCTCCAACTTTAAATTCAGCCGCCAATATGATTTTTCACTGATTCGTCCGTTTTATACGCCCCGGACTCGCTGGAGCTTCGCCATCGCGGCCCAATTCGACCGTTATCGTCAGCGATTGTTCTATTCGGGAGTCGAATATTTTCGCTACAAAAAAAATCTTGATTTCTTACAAATAAAGCAAACGCGCGCAATCGGGATATATAAACGGATTGAACCTTACGTTTATTTTACGTTCCAGCATGATTACTACGGAGTCGAGAATCCCTCCAGCCCTTATAATGCGATAATCCCCGATAATAAAACTTTTATCGGGCCCGGACTGGGTTTAAGCCTGGCCACTATCCACTACGACACTGCCCGATACTTTGACGAATTTGGCACGCTGGAGGATTTTAACTTTAGATACCTGTTGGATTTTCATGCCGCACGGTCCATCAGTCAAATCGGGGGCGACAAAGGTCGTTTAAGCTATGGGACAAAGGCCGCGCTTCTTCAAAAGCCGTTTTCTCCGTTCGTTATTGGTATCGTCGATATTTATAGCGTTTCGGAAAACGACTCAGGCGAATATTTTTCCCAAAATCAATTTGAAACCGCCTTTTATTTGAAACTTGCGCGCTATCATCTATTCGCAAGCCGTTTGTATTCATCTTATGCCTGGAAACACGAAAGAGATTATCAAGTGGTGCTTGGCGGCACCAACGGCCTGCGTGGATATCCTGACCGCTATTACTCTGGCACAAAAATGCTTTTGTTAAATGTCGAATATCGGGTATTTTCACCTTTGACCATAATGACCGTGGGGGTAGGAGGCGCGGCCTTTTTCGACGCCGGCTATGTATGGAGCGACCGGCAGAATATGAAATTGAGAGATCTTAAAAAGGATATCGGGGTCGGCTTGAGATTCGGACTGACTAAATCATCTACCGCTCGCACTATCAGAATAGATTGCGCCCGGGGTTTGGACCGTAAAGTAACCTATTTATCGATGGGAACCAGCAATGTTTTCGACCTTACTCCGTTCAAATGATTACGACCGCCGTTTCTGGATTTTTATCACCGCGGCCACATGCCTGCGACTAATTGTGGCTTTTTTTCTTGAACCGGCGCCTCAAGAAACATATTACTGGAATTACACCCAGCATCCGGCTTTGTCCTATTTCGACCATCCACCGATTGCCGCCTACCTGATTCGTTTTTTCACCGAACTTTTCGGCGATAATCAATTCGCTTTGCATTTCACCGCAGTTTTTATTTCGATAATTCTCTCGATAACCATGTATCGTTTCCTGGCCGATTTATTCGGCAAACGCGTTGCTTTCTGGAGTGTGCTGGCGACATCCACGGCTTTTATTTTTGCTCTGGGCTCGATAATTATTACGCCCGATGGGCCGCTTTTATTATTCTGGATGTTATTCATGATGTCATTTTATCGCGCCGTTAAAGAAAATACCCTCAAATGGTGGTTAATCGGCGGTTTGTTCCTAGGGTTGGCGTTGAGTTCTAAATACACCGCTGTATTTGCCGGTTTTGGCGCGATGATTTATTTAGCTATCGGACCCGAACGCCGTAAATACTTATCATCCAGCGGCCCATATCTGATGATAGCCGCCGCAATGTTAGTATTTTTGCCCGTTATTGTCTGGAACGTACAAAACGATTTTGCCAGCTTTCAGTTTCAGACAGGCCGCCGCGCCGCCGAGGCTGTTCGATTTAGGTTTGATTATTTGGGGGCTTTTATCGGCATTCAATTCGCGATGCTTGGCTTATTTCTTATGCCCGCTTTTATCTGGGGAGTGGTCAAAGCGATTAAGCTAATTAAAAATCCTGTCTTCCAGTTTTTTCTCTGTTTCATAATCCCTTTAATCATTTTCTTCGGCGCGCTTGCGCCCTGGGTTTATATTAAGATGAACTGGATTGCCCCTGCCTATTTGTCCGGAGCCGTTTTGGCGGTTTATTTCGTATTCGATAGTAAGAGCAAGCGGTGGTTGAATTACTCTAAATATGCGCTGATATTTTCTATTTTCTTAACCATATCTGCGCATATCTTGATTTTCATACCGGCGATTGGGTTGGGCAAAGCCGATACGATTCATGGGTGGTCTGAATTGGCGGTTAGGGTTCAGGACGTCCGGAATAAGATGAATTCATTCGAGGAACCGTTTATTTGCGGTTATGAATACAAAACCGCTTCCGAATTAAAGTTCCATCTTCCCAATCATCCCGAAATCGTCTCGAACAATATCGTTGGAGAAAACGGTCTGGCATACGATTACTGGTGTGAGCCCGATACCCTTATCGGCCGCGATTGCATTTTTGTATATGATTCGCGCTATCGCTTCAATGGCAGATTAGGCAAGTATTTTCAACGAGTCGAACGCGATGGTATCTTAACAATCAATCGCGGAAATAAGAAAATTACGGATTATTACATATATCGATGTTATAATTATCGAGGTGCGAAATGAGCCTTTTTCAGAGCAATATTGACGGCATTCCCTTATTTAACCGCGGTAAAGTACGCGATATTTATGACCTTGGCGATAAGCTGCTTTTGGTCGCCACCGACCGCATTTCCGCGTTCGATTACGTGTTGCCTTCGATCATACCCGATAAAGGGAAAATTCTCACCAGTATGTCGGTATTTTGGTTCAATTTCACCCAGGATATCGTCCCCAACCACCTTGAAACCGCTGATTTTAATTCATTTCCCGATATGTTGAAACCATTCGGTAATCAGCTCGAGGGGCGTTCCATGCTGGTAAAAAAAGCCCGCCGTATTGATATCGAGTGTATAGCCCGCGGTTATTTGGTCGGCTCAGGCTATAAGGATTATCTTAACCAAAAGCCCGTGAATGGCCAGATAAATCTTCACGGTTATCGATTGCCGACCGGAATCAAACTTGCCGAGAAACTGCCGCAACCGATATTCACTCCCGCCACCAAAGAAGATAACGGTCATGATATTAATATCGACTACGATAAAATGGCCGATATAATCGGCGACGACCTGGCGTCCGAATTGCGCCGCCTGACTCTGGCAATCTACACTAAGGCGGCCGATTACGCTTTAACCAAAGGCATAATTATCGCTGATACCAAATTCGAATTTGGTATTTTAAATGACCGTATAATCCTTATCGATGAGATTCTATCGCCGGATTCATCCCGATTTTGGCCGGTTGCCACATATAAGCCAGGACAAAATCCCGAAAGCTTCGATAAGCAGTTTATCCGCGATTGGCTGGAGACTTGCGGCTGGAATAAAAGTTCGCCGCCGCCCCAATTGCCATTGGAAATAATTGACAAAACCGTTTTAAAATACAAGGAGGCTCACCGCTTGCTGGTGGGAAAAGAAATTGATTAAACGCGCGTTAATTTCAGTGTACGATAAATCCGGTCTGGAGAAGCTGGCTGGATATTTGAACGAAAACAAAATCGAAATCATCTCATCCGGCGGCACGTATCAGTTTCTCAATGAAATGGGAATCGCCGCCAAAAAGGTCAGCGAATTCACCGGTGCCCCCGAAATATTGGGCGGTCGGGTAAAGACGCTCCATCCGGCCATCCACGCCGGTATTTTGGCGCGGGCCGACCAGCTCGACGAACTTGCCCGGCTTAACCTAGGCGTATTCGATTTAGTGGTTGTTAATCTCTACCCGTTTGAGGAAGTCGTCGATTCCGGTGCCGAATTGGCGGAGGCGCTCGAAAACATCGATATCGGAGGACCGGCCATGTTGCGTGCCGCCGCTAAAAATTTTCCCCGCGTTACGGTTGTCTGTTCACCTTCCGATTATGACGGCCTTATCGACGAATTTAAAAGCAACAACGGCGAGACCACCCTGGAATATCGCCGTAAACTTGCCCAGAAAGCATTTGCGAAAACCAGCGCCTATGATAACGCGATATCCGTATATCTTGCCGGCAGGGAGCGTCTTTTTACGGAAAACCGGACATTGACTTTTGAAAAATTAAACCGTCTACGCTATGGCGAAAACCCACATCAGCAGGCAGCCCTATATATCGATCCCGGATATGCTTTTACATCGATTCCCAAAGCTCAGGTTCTTTCCGGGAAGGAGCTATCTTTCAACAATATTTGGGATCTTGAAGCGGCCTTACAGATGGCGTCTGATTTCGATAAACCTTTTGCGGCCGTAATCAAACACACGAATCCCTGTGGCGCGGCTGTTGGCGCTACGCTTGCCGACGCCTACGCCAAGGCCCTGGCTTCCGATCCACTATCGGCGTTTGGGTCGATAATCGCCTTGAATCGCAAAGTCGATATGGCCGCGGCCAGAATGATTCATGAAACCGAATTTATCGAATGTGTACTTGCTCCTGACTATGATACCGATGCCCTTGAATTGATGAAAAAGAAAAAGAACCGCCGTTTACTTGCGGTCGGAAATTTTAAATCGCCTGCCGACAATGACCTTGAAATACGGGCAATCACAGGGGGCGCGTTAGTCCAAACTCGTGACAAGCATCAGCTGTCGGCGCGCGATTTAACGATAGTGACAAAGGTCAAACCCACTCCCGCGCAAATAGAGGATATGCTATTTGGGTTCCAAGTAGTTAAACATGTAAAATCCAATGCGGTGCTTATCTGTAAAGATGGCGCTACTGTCGGTATCGGCCCCGGTCAAACCAGCCGCGTCGATTCATCGCTGATAGCCGCGCGCAAAGCCGGCGAAAGAGCCAAAGATGCCGTTGCTGCTTCGGATGCGTTTTTTCCCATGCCTGATGGTTTTGAGGTTCTGGCGAAGGCGGGCGTGAAAGCGGTTATACAACCCGGCGGCAGTAAAGGCGATTCGGAAGTTATAGCCGCGGCTGATAAGTTTGGCGTCTCTATGGTGTTTACCGGTATTCGTCATTTCAAACATTAATTATTCTTCGGGATCTCAGGGGCGCGGCCACCGCGTCCCTTTTATAGCGACGATATTGTTGAAGGTCTCGGTATTGATAGTCTTGGGCTTACGAACAACTGCAAATAATTAGCTTGGCGATGTCATCAACCTCTTTTATATTAAAACAATGTTTCATATTTATGTAAATATTCGCCATAGCGGTATAATAGGGGAAAATTTATGAGGTATTTTTTATCAATACTGTTGGTCTTTGGGTTGCTTGCCTCAATTTTCGATACGGCCTACGCTAAAAAACGACCTACCCGAAAATCAACCAAATCATCTTCAACGAAAAATAAGTCGAATTCCGATATAATTCGCCTGCAACAATGGATGACCGGTTATTTTTCCAGCCAAGCCCAGGCCGCCAAAGATTCCGATTATTTCGATGTCCGCTTGCGCATGACCCCGATTTGGAAGGACCGTAAAGATGGCTTCTGGTTATATGTCGAACAGGCAATGGCCGAAAATGAATCTCGACCATATCGCCAACGCGTGTATCATGTAACCCAGATAAACGACACGACATTTGAAAGCGCCGTTTTCGCTTTTTCCGATCCCGCCCCTTATATAGGTGAATGGCAGAAACCCGAACCGCTGGCAGGCTTGACGCCGGATTCGCTTATATCAAAAACCGGCTGTTCGATTATTTTGTACAAACATGGCGAATTCGCTTTTTCGGGAAGCACCGTTGGCAAAGAGTGCGCCAGTGACCTTCGCGGCGCCGATTATACCACCTCCGAAGTTACTATCAGCAAAAACCAGATTATTAGCTGGGATAGAGGATTCGACATGGATGGCAACCAGGTCTGGGGCGCTCGCAAAGGCGGTTATGTTTTCAAAAAACTTCAGGGATTTTAGGATTTGATACTTGAGACGTATCGTCTTTGTAATTCTGATAATAGGATTAACATCCTTAGCTTATGCTTACGAAAGCCTACAGGAAGCCTATAATCAGGCTTCCGGGTCTGGTCGCTACACGAAATTTATCGAGCTGGATTCGACTCTTCAATACTCCGGTGATTTGATGATTCCCTCCGATCAAAACGTTTATATCAACGGCCATGGCGCGATAATCTATAATCCGCCTGATATACCGTCAATCTATGTTGGTATTAACTCCAACCTCGATATTGAAAGATGCATATTTGTCGGCGGCCTGATGGCGATAAATTTCGCACAAATAGCGGGTGGTACGATAAACAATAATACTATTGTCGGTTGTCGGGAACAAAGCATCTACTGCGATGGCGGCTACAACAATCGGCAACTTAATATCTGGAGCAATATTATCTGCGATGCTATGTTTGCCGTGTATTGTATTGATTCAATACCCGGTTATATCGATTATAACGACATCTACGCTATCGACTCAATCGATTACGCGCTTTTTTGCCCCACCTGAGGAAGCCCTCCGGCCCGGTTCGGGCCAATTCCTGGCGAGCATGAATTTGCTTTAGATCCCCAGTTTGTCGATACCGCTTTACACGATTATCGCCTGCGGCCCGAATCTCCCTGTATCGGCGCCGGCCGCTATGGTCGCGACTGCGGCGCCCTGCCGTTTGTTGCCGGTTCCGTTGCTGATGGTATTATTCCTGTAAAATTCGTGATAGTCGAAACTTATCCCAACCCCTTTAATGGTGATATTCGGATAAAATACGTTCTTTTACGCTCCGCCGAGGTTCAACTCGATATTTATAATTTATTGGGCCAGAAAGTAATATCCTTAGAAAATGGATACGTTAATTCTGGTTCGTACAATATAAACTTCGAACCCGAACAAGAACTTTCTTCAGGGGTTTATTTGGTACGATTTTCTGCGGATAATCAAACCGCTTATAGGAAAATCACCTATTTGAAATAGTGGATAGAGCGAAAAATAAAAGACCGCTTGAATCTCTTCAAACGGCCTTTTCATGTTTTTGTTTCACGAAAGTTATTTCAATAAAGTCAATTTCTGAATCGATTGCGAATCGTCTGCTTGAATTTTGCAGAAATAAATTCCTGTACCCAAATCCTTCGGTTTCCAGTCGATTGAATGCCGGCCCGTTTCGACATTGCCGGAAAATAGCGTTTCCACCTTTTGGCCGAGAATGTCATATACGGTTACTGAAACATTCGATCTCTTACCGATTTCGTACGATATCGTTGTTGATGCGTTAAACGGATTCGGATAGCCGTAGCCGGCCAGATATGAACGCGGCATGTTCTGCCGATTCTCATCTATCGAGCTGGCGGCAAATTCCAATATTGTCATGGAATACATGTCGGATACATAGATTCTCCCTTCGGCTGCCTTTACTGCCAGTACATGACCGGGAGTCTCAAAGGTTTCGATAAATTCGGGAGCGGCTGGATTGCTTATATCATAAACCCAGACCCCTTCTTCGGCGGCGCCGACCAACAGATATTGGCCGTAAATGAACACATCGTTCACGGTTTCGATATCCGTGTTATGAACGATTTCTACCGGATTAGCGGGATTAAATGCACTTAATATTCTTAAGCCATCATAAGAATCGGCGATATAGACAAAAATACCATCCACCGCCACTCCAACCGCCCTTTCGGTATCGAAATTACTTACCAGTGTCGGGGCGCTCGGCTGGCTAATATTCAGAATATATAGCCCGTTTCCATAAGCCGCTACATAGGCGTAATTCCCGACCACCTTAACATCTTTAACCGCTGTAGCGATTTCATAACTGCCGACGCTAACAGGCATGGTGGGGTCGCTGATGTCTACTATTTGCAGCCCTGGAGATGCTCCGGCGATATAGGCGTAATTTCCAACGACATCGACATTGTAAGCCGAACCCGCCGTATCGAATGTGCCCAGAACAGTTGCGTTAAATGGTATTGACACATTCATTATATGGAGTTTCGGAGAGTCTTCAGCCGAGATATATGCCAAACTATCGATTACTTTTAACCCTCTTATCGCTGATGATAGATTGAAATTTATTTCCACCTGGGGGTCATCCGCGGAGGTGACATCGTATATCCAGAGTCCTTCATCGCCGTTGGAAATGTATGCTTTGGTTCCGACGACATCTACATCAAAAACCGATGCATAATTCGGCATCTCATAATTACCGATATTAATCGGAACCATCGGATTATCAATTTGACATATGTTTAAACCGGTGGTATTGGCCAGGTATACATAATA
>JAAYTW010000180.1 GCA_012517955.1 Candidatus Zixiibacteriota bacterium
ATAGCTATCGGGTCGTTAATGTCGACATCGACATGATGATACCGGACGTTCACATAGGGGTTAGGCGGCAACCAGGGCTGTGGACGCGGCACGATAAAACCATCGGCAAAAGCGGCACCTGCCATGGCAATCAGGACAAAGCTGATAAGGAATATCCTTTTCATGATAACCTCCGTTCAGGTTAAATCATTTATCGTTTTCGTAAGTGATACGATTTGGGCAACGATTTTATTCCCTGCCTTGTGCCAGGTTTTTGGTCAAGCCAAAAAAGACGTCCTTATAACTAATGACCGAGAATAGAGATATGGTCACCCAAAATCGATAGAGCTGATTAATAATATTGATTATTTTTGTGGCGGATTTAATTACCTAATATAATATTGTATCATGTTTTAAATTTAGGTTTATAGATATGAAAATTAATATTATTATTGAACCATAAAGTAGACAAGGAGATATTATGTTCACGACAATCGAAGAGTTTAAACGAGCCTGGAAAAATTGCTCGGAAAGCACCAGCAAGGCGCTGGCGGAACTAACCGACAAATCGCTGGCTCAAGCTGTCAGTAAAGATGACCGCACTCTTGGCAGGATCGCCTGGCATCTGGCAACGGCAATACCGGAGATGATGGGACATGTCGGCCTTAATATTAAAGGCGTCGGCGCCGAAGACCCCCTGCCGAAAACTGCCGCCGAGATAAAAAAGGCATACGATACCGCGGCCGCCTCTTTATTGGAGGAAGTAACCAAGAACTGGAAAGATGAAACATTGCAAATCGTCGATGAGATGTACGGCGAAAAATGGCCGCGCGGTCTGACGCTACGTATTCTAATCGACCATGAGATTCATCACCGCGGCCAGATGACTGTACTGATGCGCCAGGCCGGCCTTAAAGTCCCGGGAATCATGGGACCATCGCGGGAAGAATGGACTCAGTATGGAATGAAACCGCCGGAGATTTAATTCCGTCAAATCTTATTTCGGAATTAAGATATCGCGTAGGGGTAAAGCATGCTTTGCCCCTACGTGTGGTACGAATAAAATTAGATTAACAATAAATATATGCATACGATTTTCCAATTCTTATAGTTGTCTTCCACGGTAGAAAGCATTTCAATTTTATTGAATAATCTTCATCGAAGTATTATGATAATCGCGGCGAAAGGTAACTTATGCTGGCAAACCTTGATCTGGCGATACTTCGTTTTTTTAATATCGGCTTGGCAAACCCCGTTTTCGATGCT
This sequence comes from Candidatus Zixiibacteriota bacterium, assembly GCA_012517955.1. Classification (GTDB taxonomy): domain Bacteria; phylum Zixibacteria; class MSB-5A5; order UBA10806; family 4484-95; genus JAAYTW01. Next base: position 1,246 of record JAAYTW010000180.1, read on the forward strand.
TTTTTTAAGACAATAACAATGAATCAGTTTTTGTTATGCGTTCTCGCTGTCATTTTGGCGTCAATTATCTGGAAGGATCATAAAAAAGGAGTGATTATTGCGATTGTTACTATAACCGGGTTGGCTTTGGCCGATATAATCAGCGCCGATATACTTAAGAAACTGTTTTGCCGGCCTCGTCCCTGCCACGCTTTTTCTGATTTACGCATGATTGTCGGATGCGGCGGTAAATATGGATTTCCATCCAACCATGCCGCCAATTCGGTTGTGGTAGCTTTTATCTTAACCCGATTTTACAAAAAGCTAAACCCGTTTCTCTGGACACTGGCGGTGATGGTTTGTATTTCAAGGATGTATCTCGGTAAGCATTACCCATCCGATTTACTGGGAGGAGCATTATTGGGTTTACTTGTCGGCCTCGGCGTATTATATCTGGCGAGAACGCTTTATAAGCCATTGAGTCAATCGAACAATGATACGATTTCCGACTCGCTAAGCAAACAGGGTGTTATATCAAATGGGAAATGAATCTTTCGATAATTTATTGGAATTTGACGGCAAAAAAATATATTGCGTCAAAGGGGATATCTGTGATTCAAAAGCTCAAGCGATAGTAAACGCCGCCAACAATCATCTCTGGATGGGCGGAGGAGTTGCCGGCGCGATAAAGGCGCGCGGCGGGCAAGTAATCGAAGATGAGGCAATCAAGCGCGGCCCGATTGAAATCGGCCAGGCGGTCGTCACCACAGGCGGAAAACTCGCCGCCAAATATGTAATCCATGCCGCCGTGATGGGCCAGGACCTTCGTACTAGTGGCGAATATATCAAATCAGCGACATTAAACAGCCTCAAGCAAGCCGAAAAACTGCGACTTGTTTCCATAGATTTCCCGGCGTTAGGCACCGGCGTGGGCAGATTTCCTATCGAAGAATGCGGAAGATTGATGCTTTCTGAAAGTCTATTGTTCCTTAAAAGCGCCCAGTATGTTAAATGTGTGGGTTTTATTTTGTTCGATTACGCGGATTATATGGCATTTCTGGGGACACTTAAGGGTTTAAAAAATATCATTTAGGACTGATACCGTAGGTCGAAACCCTTGCGGTTTCGACATAACATTTGGACGAATTCAATTCAACCCGCGCGATTTTATCAAGTAAGTCATGAGCCCTGGGGCTCATGGCAGCATAAAACGAGTATTTTTTATTCCCACTCAATCGTCGCCGGCGGTTTCGATGATATATCATACACCACCCGATTGATGCCGCGCACTTCGTTGATAATTCGATTCGACACCCGCGCCAGAAAATCATCGGGCAAACGCGCCCAATCGGCAGTCATGGCATCCTGGGATGTCACCGCGCGCAGGGCCACCACATTTTCGTAAGTCCGCTCATCCCCCATCACGCCGACGCTTTTCACCGGCAGAAGCACACAGAATGCCTGCCAGGTTTTATCATATAATCCGCTCTCATGTAGTTCATCGATAAATATGCAGTCGGCTTTCGCCAACAGTTGAGCGCGTTCTTTTGTCACCGCGCCGATAATGCGGACAGCCAATCCCGGTCCGGGGAACGGATGACGCATGATAAGCCCTCTGGGCAATCCCAATTTCAGTCCGACCTCGCGAACTTCATCCTTGAACAGCTCTTTGAGCGGCTCCACCAGCTTTAAATGCATCCGTTTGGGCAACCCACCGACATTGTGGTGAGATTTAATCGTGGCTGACGGCCCTTTGAACGAAATCGACTCGATAAGGTCGGGGTAGAGCGTTCCCTGCGCCAGATATTCGATTTTTCCCAGCTTTTTGGCTTCGCGGGAAAATAGCTCGATAAAAGTACGCCCGATAATTTTACGTTTGCGTTCGGGATCGCTAATCCCTGCCAGGCGTTTTAAAAATAATCCGGAAGCGTCAATATGCTTGATATTCAGTCTCAGTCGGCGATAAGACTTCATCACCTCGGCGGCTTCGTTTTGCCGAAGCAGGCCGTTATCGATAAAAACACAATGCAGATTTTTGCCTATAGCTTTATTCAGCAGCGCCGCTGTCACCGATGAGTCGACGCCGCCTCATAAAGCGCAAATCACTTTCTTACCGCCAAGCTGCTTTTTTAAATTTCTAACATGGCTTTCGATAAACGCCGAAGCTGTCCAATTAGCTTTACATCCGCAGATTTCAAACAGAAAATTGCCGATTATCTTTTCG
>JAAYTW010000181.1 GCA_012517955.1 Candidatus Zixiibacteriota bacterium
CGTTGGCCAGTGCACTGCGTGCGGCGTGGCACAGGCGCAGGTCGCGCGCCGCGGCCGTGGGCAGCACGCGGGTACCGCCGGTGTCGGCAAAGTAGCCGCCCAGTTCGGCGGAGACATCCACGTTGACCACGTCGCCCGCGGCCACCAGAACCTCCTTATTGGCAAAAGCGATATCCTTGCCGGCCTCGATAGCGCGGACAACGGGAATAATGCCCGCCATGCCGGAAATCGCGGCCAGGACCAGATCGGTATCGGCAGCAGCCGCGACCGCGCAGACCGCTTCGGCGCCCGCGGCGATTTCTCCCGGAAAATCAGGCAGTAATTTCTTAAGACTTGAATATTTGGCCCTGATCGCGCCGGCGTTTTTGTTGGCGATAACGGTGCATGAATGCGCTCATGCCTGGATGGCTAATCGGATGGGAGATCCGACGGCCAAGGATATGGGGAGGTTGACCCTAAATCCTTTACCTCATTTAGACCTGTTCGGGACAATAGCTATACTGGTATTGGGATTTGGCTGGGCCAAGCCGGTAATGGTTAATCCCCTTAATCTAAAGAATCCCCGTCGGGATAATTTATGGATATCATTGGCCGGGCCGGTTTCTAATTTACTTAGCGCGTTGATATTAGGAATGCTGTTCAGGGCGGGGGAGCGATTTTTGGGTTTATCGCATAGCGGCGAATTGATTCTTCTAATGCTGTTATTGGCGGTTAGACTCAACATTATCCTGGCGGTTTTCAATTTATTGCCAATCCCGCCTTTGGATGGTTATCATATTTTGGAAGGATTGGTTTCTCATAGAATCTATCTAAGACTTCAGCAATTCGAGAGGGCTGGTTCGATGGTTCTATTGGGGTTGGTGTTAATTTCGAGTTTCGCGAGGGTGAATATCTTTGGGGCGATATTCAATCCATTTTTAGCATTATTCGGCACTATTTTCGCGGGTCAAAGTCTTGCGTTTTAGCGCGGCGATTACAGTCTTGGCGATTCTGGTTGCGGCCTGTGGCCCAAAGCCTGAATTCCGAGTTTTTACGGACGGTACCCCGAAAGCAATCTGGGATAAATGTCTAAGTCGATTACCCGATAATGATTCGATTCCGATTAGGGGAAAGATTAAGTTAAAATCCTCTAAAACCTATGATTTCGGATTTGAGGCTTTCTATATAAATGTTGATACGCTGAATTTAACCGCGCATGGTCCACTGGGGACGGGCTGGGTCCGGGTTTTATTGTTGGGCGATTCGGTTTATCTGACGAATTCAAAAAACAAAACGCCCGTTTTATATAACAAGAATGACCCGATATATCTTGATGATAATGGCAATCGGGTTGACATTTCAGTAATTTTAATGTCGCTTTTTCTTAGACCGCTTCCGCAGAGATTTAATCGGGTTGAGTATCAAGATGATTTAATAAGCTATCGCTATGAGAACCAAACCGATACTATAGAGATATTTATTGACTCGGACAACTGTCTTCCCGTAAAACAAAGAATACGCGCCGATGACGATTGTTATCTGACCAGATATTTAAGCTGGAAAATGGTTAATAAAAATCAATTTTATCCGACAAAAATAGTGATGGAATCGAGTAGTTCAAGCGGAATTATGCAGTTTCAAATCAAAAATATCAAAACAAGCGCGAAGTTGCCGCGGGATTTATTTTTTCATAAAATTAAAGGTTAGTTTTTACAGCGGAATTTTAAGGGTGATAGAACCTAAAAATCGCTTGACAATTTTCGCGATTTCATAGAAATTTAATCGGATACGTATAGATTGAAAGATGTTTGATATTAATGGATGAATAGCTAACCAGAGGAA